>NZ_JBSFNS010000017.1:0-124173 GCF_053587275.1 Amycolatopsis sp. NPDC003676 | reverse complement strand
GAGGGGAACCCTGAGGGAATCAGATTCCCTCAGGGTTCCCCTCACGTACCTCGGCATCGCGCGCCAGGCCAGCCGCGCGGCGCGAGAACCCCCGCGCGCCGCTGAGGTGGCCTCACGCCGTGGTCACCAGTTGACGGTCTGACCCTGGCGGTCCAGATAGTGCAGCCCGCCCTTGCCCGTCCAAGCTTCGATCGTGTCGGCGACGCCGGGAATGCTCTCCTCGACAGTCAGCCGGGCACCCGGCCCGCCCAGGTCCGTTTTTACCCAGCCGGGCGCCATGAGCAGCAGCGTGCGCGGGTCGTCGGCGTGCCGGGCGGCGAAGCTGCGCATGAGCTGGTTCAGCGCGGACTTGCTCGCCCGGTAGACCTCGAAGCCGCCCTTCGTGTTGTCGGCGACGCTGCCCTGGCCCGACGACATCACGCCGATGGTTCCGGTCGCGGGGACCAGATCCTGCAGAGCCTCGACGACGCGCATCGGACTCAGCGCGTTGGTCACCATCACCTTGGCGAAGTCCTCGGTGGACACGTCGGCGAACGTCGCCGAGGCGTCGGTCGTGTAATTGGTTCCGGCGTTGACGAACAGCAGGTCGAACACCGATCCGGCCAGCCGTTCGCGCAGCGCAGCGACCTGTTCGGGCACCGCGATGTCGACGGTCTCCGCCGTCAGGCCGCCCTCGGCCAGCTCGTGCAGCGCGGAGGGCGTCCGCTCGGTCGCGGTGACCTGCCAGCCGCGGCCGAGGAATTCGGCGGCCAGTGCGTAGCCCAGCCCGCGCGACGCCCCGATGATCAGCGCGCTCTTGCCTTCGGTCATGACCGCCTCCTTAGCTATCAATTGATAGCTAACCTACGCCGCCGAGGAGATACCTGTCAAAAGATAGCTATGCTGGCCGGGTGAAAGACGACCAGCTTTTCGAGCTCGCCGACCTGATCCTCGCGGTGGCCCGGCACATCAACGCCGCCAAGGAAGCCAACGCCGAGTCGGGGACGCCGCTGGAAGGCGCGGTGATGCGGTTCGTCGACCGGCACCCGGGAACCACCGTCAACGCCGCGGCCGAGGCGACCCAGATGATCTCCAGCAACGTCAGCCGGGCCGTCCGGGGCCTGGAAACCAAGGGCCTGCTGCGCCGGGAATCCGACCCCGACGACGCCCGCCGGGTACGCCTCTACCCCACCGAAAAGGCGGCGGAGAACCTGCAGCGGCTGCGCGACACGTGGTCCGCGCTGCTCGACGGGACGTTCACGGACACCGCAGAGGTCGGCACCTTGATCACGGCGCTGCAGAGCATCGAGACCCGGCTAGTCACCCAATCCCGCGGCTGATCCGGGCCAGCACCGCGTCCAGCCCCTGCCGCACCGTCTCCGGCATCCCTTCAGCCCGAAGATGAGCCAGCAGTTGCTCGTTGATCCCGCCCGGAGTCATGTGCCGGGCAGTCAGCTCCTCCAACGGTCCGCCACCGGCCAGTGACTTCCCGACCTGCGCGAATATGTGCGTCACGTACGCCGAAGCCACGTCCGCCTCGACGCCCTGCGCGGCCATCCACCCGGCGATGGTCGCCAGATAGTCCAGGTGCGCGGCGAACGTCGACGTAGCCGCGCTGAACGCTTCCAAACCCGGCTCGTCGCGAGGCACCACGACGCCGCCGACGCGCTCGAACAGCTCCCGCGCGACGCCGTCGTCCGGGTACATCGCAGTCAGACTCTGCCGCTGTGCCGCCTGCGGCAACGGAATCGACCGCACCACCCGCGAAGCCGGCGCGACCAACTCCCGCAACTGCTCCACCCGCACCCCGGCCACCGCACTGATCACCACGTGTTCCGGCCGGAACGCCAGCTCAGCCACCACTTCACGCAGCACCGGCGGCCGCACGGCCAGCACCACCGTGTCCGCCTGATCAAGGACTTCCTGGTTGTTCGCGCACACCCGCACGTCCGGATACCGCGCGGCCAGCCCGGCGCTGATCTCTCGCGAGCGCGGCGACAGCACGACCGGCAGGCTCCCGTCGAGCCCGGTCACGACGGCAGCGGTCAGCTCCCCGGCACCGACAAACCCCAGCACAATTCCCCCACCGAAAGATCAGCGACGCCCGCCTGGATGGACGTGCGTGGGCGGCCCTTCCACCCCGCAATGCAGACAATCCCCGGGATGCGGCGAGTCGTCCGGCTCAGCGGCGCCGAGCACCCCGTTGTGAATTCCTAACGCGATAAGCCCGCCGACGATCGCGAGCACCGCGCAAATGACCAGCGCGGTCTGCCAGCCAGCAGTCAGCGTGGTCGGATCCCGGTAAGCAGAACCCGTCAAACCAGCCGCGGCGGGCAATACCGCCACCGCCAGAAGTCCACCCGATCGGGCGATCGCATTGTTGACCCCAGAGGCGACCCCGGCGTACCGATCCGGCGCGGCGGCCAGCACGGTCGCGGTCACCGGAGCGACCACAGTGGCCAGCCCCAGCCCGAACACGACCACCGCGGGCAGCACCGATCCGAGGTACGACGACCCCGGCCCGACCCGCGTCAGCAGCAACATCCCCACGCCGACCACGATCGGCCCGACCACCAGCTGCAGCCGCGGCCCGATCCGCTGCGCGAGCGCCCCCGACCGGCCGGACAGCAGCAGCATGATCACCGTGATCGGCAATCCGGCCAGCCCGGCGAGCGTCGGCGAATAGCCCAGCGACACCTGAAGCTGCAGAACCAGCAGCATCATCACGCCGCCGAGCGCCGCGTAGACCACGAACGTCAGCGCGTTCGACAGCGTGAACGTCCGGTCGCGGAACAGCGAAGGCGGCACCAGCGGTTCGGCGGCCCGATGCTGGAGCCAAAGAAACAACCCCAGCCCGGCGACGCCGACCACCAGCGCGACCAGCACGACCGGATCGCCGATCCCGCGCACCGGTGCTTCGACCAGCGCCCCGGTGACCCCGGCCAGCCCGAGCGCGCCGACCGCCGCGGCGACGTAGTCCGGATGCCCGGTCGCCGCGGTATCGCGCGACTCCGGGACGAACCGCCGCGCCATCAGCACGACGACCACCGCGAGCGGCAGGTTGATCAGGAACGCCAGCCGCCACGACCACGCCTGCACCAGCAGTCCGCCGAGCAACGGCCCGACCGCCGCCGCGATCCCGCCGAGCCCGGACCACGAACCGATCGCGCGGGCCCGGTCGTCGTGCGAGAACGACGACTGCAGGATCGCGAGCGAACCCGGCGTCAGCAACGCTCCGCCGATTCCTTGCAGCACGCGGAACAGCACGAGCAGCTCGGTCGACGTCGCCGCCGCGCACAGCCCGGACGCGAGGCCGAACCACACCACGCCGACCAGGTACACCCGCCGCCTGCCGTAACGGTCGCCGAGCGACCCGGCGACCAGGATCAGCGCGGCGAGCGCGAGCAGGTAGCCGTCGAGAATCCACTGCAGACCGGCCACCGACGCGCCCAGCTCCTCGCCGATCCGGGGCAGCGCGACGTTCACGATCGTGCCGTCGAGCATCGCCATCCCCGAACCGAGGATGGTCGTCCAGAGCACGCCGCGAGCCGCGGGCGTGCCCCAGCGGATGCCGGTGTCCCCCGTGGTGGTCACCCGGTCAGGGCAGCAGCGTGGTGACGAACTTGTACCGGTCGCCGCGATAAACCGCGCGGGCGAACTCGACCGGCTTGCCGTCGGTGGCGAACGAATGCCGGGTCAGCATCATCACCGGCATGCCGACGTCCGCGCCGAGGATCTCCGCCTCCTGCGGACCGGCCAGCGACGTCTCGATCGTCTCCTCCGCACGCTCCAGCTCGACGCCGTAATGCTCGCGCAGCACCGCGTACAGCGAACCGCCCGCGGTGATGTGCTTGCGCAGCCCGCGGAACCGGCCGAGCGGCAGATGCGTGGTCTCGAGCGCCATCGGCTGGCCGTCGGCGAGCCGGAGCCGGCGCAGCCGGAGGATCTTCGCGCCGTTGCGCAGCTGCAGGAGCTTCGTCATCTCGCCCTCGACTGGCAGCTCTTCGAGCTCCAGCAGCTGGGACGACGGCTTCAGGCCCTGCTTGCGCATGTCCTCGGTATAAGAGGACAGCTGCAGCCGCTGCGCGAGCTTCGGCTCGGCGGCGAACGTGCCCTTGCCCTGGACGCGGTGCAGTCTGCCCTCGGCGGTGAGATCCGCCAGCGCCTGGCGCACGGTGGTGCGCGAAACGGTGAATTCTCCCGCCAGCGCCCGCTCGGTCGGGATCGGCGATCCCGGCGGCAGTGCGTCGAGCAGGTCCAGCAGATGCTGCTTCAGCGCCCAGTACTTGGGTTCGCGCTGCCCTCGCGCAGCAGTCCCCGCCTCGCTCGCGGGGGGTGTCTCCAGCATGCCCGGCTCCCTCAGTCTTCCCACATTAAACGCGCCACTGCCCCGTGAGGAAACGTACCCTTCTCCCGACCCGCTCCGCCCGGCTAGCATTGGTCTAGACCTGACCGGACGCCGCTCAGCACACCGGGACCCCCGTCCCGGCGGAGAGGAAAGTGATGACCCAACTACGTCCCGGCGAGCACATGGCCGCGGAAATCTCGGAGCAGCCCAGCGTTCTCGCCGGGCTGGTCGAGCGGCGGTCCGGCATCGCGGAAGTTGCGGAAAAGATTTCACAGAACCCGCCGAGGTTCGCCCTGCTCGCCGCTCGCGGTTCGAGCGACCACGGCGCGCTGTACGCGAAATACCTGATCGAGGTACTCCTGGGCCTGCCGGCCGGGCTCGTGTCGCCCTCCACCGCGACGCTCTACGGCGCTCGCCCGGACCTGCGCGACGTGCTCTTCATCACGGTCAGCCAGAGCGGCGGTTCGCCCGACTTGATCGAGGTCACCGAGGCCGCCCGCCGTCAGGGCGCGCTGACCGTGTCCGTCACCAACACCCCGGATTCGCCGCTGCGCGCGGCTTCGGAACTGGGTGTCGACATCGGCGCCGGCGTCGAAAAGGCAGTGGCGGCGACCAAGACGTACTCCGCGACGCTCATGGCGCTGTACCTCTTCATCGACGCGATCCGCGGCGGCAAGGGAGAGGATGCCGAGAAGATCGGCGAACTGGCCCAGCAGACGCTCGACGGTGCGGCCGAAGGCGTGCAGCGCGCGGTGGACCGGTATCGCTTTGTCGACCGCGTTCTCACCACCGGGCGCGGCTATTCCTACGCCAGCGCGCTCGAAGCTTCGCTGAAGCTCGCCGAGACGAGCTACCTCGCGGCCCGCGCGTACAGCGGCGCGGACCTGCTGCACGGCCCGGTCGCGGCGGTCGACGGCGAGACCGCCGTGCTCGCCGCCACCAGCCTCGGCCGCGGCGGCGAAGCCATGCGCGAGGTTCTCGAAGCGGTCGGCGAGCGCGGCGCGGACGTGCTCGCGGTCGGCTCTGCGGCACAGGACGTGCCCGCCGCGCTGCGCATCCCGGTCGCCCCGACCGTCGAGGAATTGGCTCCAGTACTGGAAATCCTGCCGATCCAGCGGATCGCGCTCGGGCTGTCGCTCGCTCGCGGCGGCAACCCGGACAACCCGCGCGGTCTGCTGAAGGTGACCAAGACCCGGTGAGTCTCGTAGTAGGCGTGGACGCCGGCGGCACCTCGACGCGAGCGATCGCGATCGACGCCGCCGGCGTCGTGCACGGCACCGGAGCCGCGGGCGGCGCGAACCCCAACTCGCATCCGCCCGCGGAGGCGGCGGCCCGGATCGCCGGCGCCATCGAATCCGCTGTGGACGGACGGACCGACGTGCTCGGCGTCGTGGTCGGCATGGCAGGCGAGAGCAAGCTGTCCGACCCGGCGGTCGCCGCGGAATTCACCGCGGCGTGGGAGCGGATCGGTCTCGCCGGCCTGGTCCGGGTCACCGGCGACGCCGAGGTGGCTTACGCCTCCGCGACCGCCGAACCGGACGGGACCGTGCTCGTCGCGGGCACCGGCTCGATCGCCGGCCGGATCCGCGGCAGGCGGATGGTGCGCACCGCGGGCGGCCACGGCTGGCTGCTCGGCGACGAAGGCTCCGGGTTCTGGCTCGGCCGCGAAGCCGTGCGCGCCACGCTCGCCGCGCTCGAAGGCGACGGCCCGCTCGGCGGATTGGCCGAGGCGGTCCTCGCCGAAGCGTTCGGACCGTCCGCAGTGGACTTGTCGGACCGCTTCGCCGTCATGTGGGCGCTGGTGACCCATGCCAATGCGGAACCCCCGGTCCGGCTCGCCCGGTACGCGCCGCTGGTGAGTGCCGCGGCCGCCGCCGGCGAGCCCGTCGCGGAGGAAATCGTGGCGCGCGGAGCCGGGCATCTCGTGCGCGTGGCTCGCGCCACGCGCGAGCCGGGAGAAAAAACTCCGATCGTGCTCGTGGGCAGCGTGCTGGCCGAAAACAGCCCGGCCGGGGCTCGCGTGCGGGCCGAATTCGCCGGGCTCACCGTTCTGACCAGCTCCGATGGCGTGCTCGGCGCGGCGTGGCTCGCGGCGGTGGAGGCGTGGGGCGAGGACACCCCGCGACCATCCCGACGGGTGAATGCCACCAAAACTTGAGCGGAAGAGTCGAAACCGTCGACTCAACCCCTCCGGTCCGGGTACCGTAGGAACCGGCCCCCGGACCCTCCCCCCTCGCCGGGGGCCGCCTTAACTTCCGGGTCCGTTTTCGGACTCGCCCGCACCCGGGTCTTTCGCCAGGCGAAGGCCCGGGTGTTCTGCTGGAAGGCTCCAGTAGAGGACCCAGCCGCTCACCGCCACCGTCGCGGCCACCAGCGGCCAGGAGAGCACCGTGCGCGCCACTCCGAGCGCCACCACCTGCCCGGTCCACCACAACAGGCCGTAAACGACCACGCGCAGCAAGTACTGCAGCACCCACACACTGCTCGCCCACGAGTACGCGCGCAGCAGGGCCGGATCGCGCCGCCAGCGGGTCTTCTGCCCGAGGAGCAATCCCACGATCACGCCGAGCAACGGCCAGCGCACCGCGATGCTCGCCGCGAACAGCAGCGCGCTCGCCGCGTTCGAGAACAGCTGCAGCAGGAAGAAGTCCTCGGCCCGGCCGGTGTGCATCGCGATCAGCGCGGCGATCACCACCGCGGCGAGGCTCACCACCACCGCGCGCGCCTTGTCGCCGCGGATCAGCCGGTACGCGCCCAGCAGCACGGCGACGCCGATCGCGACCCCGGCTCCCCAGGCGATCGACTGGCCGGAGCAGAGCCAGCCGACGACGAACGCGGCGGGCGGGATGCTGGCGTCGATCGCGCCGCGCCGCCCGCCGAGGATCTGCGTGAGCGACTCCCGCGCCGGCCCCTTCGCAGTCTCGTCTGTCACACCTTCCAGACTGCCGCAACTCGCCGCGGACCCCCAGGTCGGGAGACCTACCCCACACGGCGCCCGGTACCTGCCGGATCGTGAGCTTCATCCCGGTGAAAATGCCGTAATAGGGAGGCGGCAACCCCCGACAAGGTAAGAGACTGTGACATCGGCGGGAACCGGTCGTGTCCGGCGGGAAGGATATGGGGATATCCGACTGTTAGTTGGGGTGTACAACTACATCCGGGACTTCACGGGGAACAGGCGCGCACCAGCGGGAAAGGGGAACCCAGCGTGTACGGGATCAACAGCTACGTAGCCATCGGGGACAGCTTCACCGAGGGCCTCAACGACCATCGGGGCGACGGGACGTTCCGGGGCTGGGCCGACCGGCTCGCCGAGATGCTGGCGGGCGACGAGCCCGGCTTCCAGTACGCGAACCTGTCGCTGCGCGGCAAGATGCTCGACGAGATCATGGACGAGCAGCTCCCGATCGCCCTCGAGCTGAAACCCGACCTGGTCACGCTGTGCGCGGGCGGCAACGACGTGATCGTGCCGGGCGCGGACGTCGACGCCATCGCGGCGCGCTTCGAGGCGGGGGTGGCGAAGCTGCGCGCGGCCGGGATCCCGGTGGTGATCTTCAACGGGCCGGACACCAAGCAGCTGTCGGTGATGAGCGTGCTGCGCGGCAAGGTCGCGATCTACAACACGCATCTGTGGGCGATCGCGGCCCGGCACGACGCGAAAATGGTCGACATGTGGCACATGGAGCCGCTGCACGACCGGCGCGCCTGGAGCGACGACCGGCTGCACTTCACGCCGGACGCGCACCGCCGGATCGCCCTGCTGACCGCCGAGGTGCTCGGCGTCCCGGTCGACGAGGACTGGCGGGAGCCGTACCCGCCGAGCAGCGAGCCGGCCACCTGGATGACGTCGCGGCGGTCCGACCTCGCGTGGACCAAGATGCACCTGCTGCCGTGGATCCGCCGCCAGCTGCGCGGCGAGTCCATGGGCGACGGCCTGTCGCCGAAGCGGCCGGAGCTGGCTCCGCTCGTCCCGCTCGTGCCGGACAACCCGGCGAGCATCGACCTCGACATGCGGGGCGACGTGCGGGGCAACGCGACCGCCTCCTGACCGCCGTTCCCTCGACCGTGCCGGTACCGGTAACCACCGGTACCGGCACGCCTCCCAGAGCCACCCGAACGGCGGCCTTTACCAGGTCGCCAAGCGGAGCGGCCCGGCATAGGGTCCCTTTATGTCCGGTGCACGAGGGTGGCTTCGCTTGATCCCCGTGGCAGTGGTGGTGACGGCGCTGCTCGCGGGCATCGTCACTTGGCTGCAGGGCAGCGGAATCCAGGACGACCTCGCCGCGCGATCACGCTCCGCGCTCGACGCGGCCGGTCTCCGCGGCGGCGACGTGAAGTTCTCCGGACGGCAGGCGACCCTCGAAGGGTTCCCGGCCGAAGACGCCGGCCGCGCGCTGGGCATCGTCCAGGGCGTCGACGGGGTCGAGTCGGCGCAGGCCTCCGGCGGCGCCGGACCGGTGCAACCCGCGCCGTCGCCCTCACCCGAACCGTCGACGACGCCGCCCGCCAGCCCGCCGCCGAGTTCGTCCGCCCCGCCGTCCGCGCCGCCGACCGACCGCGACGGAATCCAGGCCGAACTGGACCGCAAACTCGCTGCCGCGCCGATCACCTTCGATCCGGACACCGCGCAGCTCACCGACCAAGGCGAGCAGGCCGCGCGCGACCTCGCGCCGTTGCTGCGCGACGCACCGGACAACTTCCGCTACCGCCTCGTCGGCCGGGTCGCCGACGGTCCGGGCGGGCGCAGCGCCGCGCTGAAGCTTTCCCGCAACCGGGCGCTGGCCGTGATCCGGCTGCTGATCCGCGAGGACGTGCCGCCCGACCGATTGCTCGCGGTGAGCAGCGCGGGCACTAGCGGCTCGAACAGCTCGGACAGCGGGAACGACAGCGACCGGCGGGTCGAGATCACAGTGGAACAGAGGTGATGGCGGATGCTCTGGCTCTTCGGGCAGATCTGGCTGTGGCTGCTCGTCTCGTTCCTGCTCGGGGCGGCGGTCATGTGGCTGTTCACGCGCGCGTCCCGGCCGAAGGCCGACGCTGAGGCAGCGCCGTACCGGCCCGCCGTCGCGCCGGCGGAGGAGCCGGCCGAGGAGACCCGGCACATCCCGCCGGCGAACCCGTACGAGGACTACGAGGAACCGGCGTACCCGCACTACGAGGACCAGCCTGAGCGCGTCTACAACGACTATCCGGACGTCGATCCGGACGAGCCGTACAACGGGCAGCACGCGACGCACGACGCGTCCGGGCATCCGCTGCCCGACCCCGAGCCGCGACTGTCGGGCGAACTGAGCTGGCCCGAGGACGACCACCGGAGTCCGCACTGGCCGCACGACGAACCCGCGCCCCGCCGACCTGGACGCAGTGGCTGACACCCACCTGGTAGATTCGGCTACGCACGGTAAGCGGGCGCCGAGGGCCCCGGACGACGTCAGGAGGTCCGATGGCGCTTCCGCACTGGACGCCACAGAACCTGCTGCCGCCCGGCCGTCATCACGCCGACCTCGCCGACGTCTACGAGCGGCTGGTCTACGACGCGCCGCACCAGAACGAGCGCGAAATCCTCTTCAGCGCGCTCAACAGCTACCTCGGGGTCGCCCAGCGGGTGATCACGTCCGGGCGCGCCTGGCTCGGCGGCGCGTTCGTCACCCGCACGGCGCATCCGCCGCGCGGGCTCGACGTGGTGCTGCTGCCGGACGAATGGGGCGCGCTGAAGCGGCTCGACGACAGCGGCCGCACCGCGCTGTACGGCCTGCTGACCCTGCGCGGCATCATCGTCGGCCAGCCCGCGATGTACCTCGACCAGATCCAGCCGGTCGGCGGCATGCTCGACGGCTTCCTGTGCCGTCCCGGCGACGAGGACGTGTGGGAATCGGTGTGGGCCGACGGCGGCAGAGGCATCCCGGAGATGGTGTGGTGAGGAACGAGTTCCGGCGGATCGCCGACGAGATTCCCGGCGGCACGTGGCTCGACGACCTCGCGCGCGCCTCGGCGATGGCGGCGAACGCGAAGTTCGAGCGCACCTGCCGCGCGCCGCTGCTGCACGTGTCGGTGATCGGCGAAACGCACATCGACGCGTACACCTTTTCCGACATCAGCCGCGCGCTGCAGGACGCGACGGCGAAGATCGGGCACATCATCCGCAATCCGTCGAATGAGGTCACCTTCGTTCAGCAGGCGGACCGCGACAAGGCCCCGTTGATCCAAAAAGGACAGGCGGGCAACGCGATCTTCTTCGGTTTCCCGGAACCGGCGGTCGACGACGCGCTGATCCACGACGGCATCGAAACGCTGTCCGAGCGCGCGGTGAAGGAACTCTGCGATTTCCTGCCCGCCAACGGTTCCGACGACGGCGCGCTCGACGCGGTGCTGCTGCAGCGCGACACGGTGCGCAACGCGGTCAGCGACGTCGTCAACGCGGTCAGCAAGCACGCGGGCATCGGGATGGCGCTCACGCCAACCGCGGGCGAGCAGGTGACCCGGAGCATGACCACCGAACAGGCCCGGGTGCTGCAGGGCAGCCTGCGCGAATCGCGCGAGGCGGTCGGCTACGAGACGGTGACCGGACGCCTCGACGGCGTGCGCACCCGGCGGCGGATTTTCTATCTGGAGCGCGAATCCGGCGGAACCATTCAGGGCGCGGTCGCCCCGGATCTGCTCGACCAGATCAAGGAAAATCTCGATCGCCCGGTGACCGCGCGGTTGCGTGTGGTGCGCACGACGACCATCGACGGGCGGCGCGGCAGGCCGGTGCACGAACTTCTCGAGATCACTCCGGAAGTCAGCCTTTTCGATCAGTGAATGGCGCGCGGGGGCGACCGCGTTGCCAGGTCAGGGCCGTCGGGTAAGCGCGCGGTCGCTCTTCGGAATCATCGGCGAGTCCTTTTCGGCCAGCAAATGGCGCCGCTTCGCGCAATCCGGCGGGAAATGACCCCGATTGACCGGACGCGGTAAATGAATGACATTATCTCTCGATAACGATTATTCCAACTACGCGGGCATCTGCGTTAGCGTCTTCGCCAACACAGCGGAAGAGGCACGCATGACGACCGAGCAGCCGTATCCGGCCGCACCCGCACGACACAGCCGGACCACTACTCGCCCTGGTCCGCACCGTCCGTCCCCGCAAGCGCCGCCGCGGCCGCCCCAGCAGGCCCCGGCCCGGAGGAAGGCGAACTGGCCCGGCGGACTCGGAGTCACGCTCGGCCTCGCCGCGGCCGGTGTCGCGTTCCTGCCGGATTGGGGTTTCCTCGCCTGGCCGCTCGCCGGCGTCGGACTCGTCGGCGGAATTGCGGGAATCGTACTTTCCTCCAAGGGCACAATGCGCGGATTGGGTGTCGCCCTCACCGGAACCACGCTTTCCGCACTCGCTGTCCTGTTGTGCGGTGCGATGGCGCTGTACCCCTCGATGTTCGGCACCGCGCGGGCGGGCGACCTGCACATCCCGCCGCAGCCGGGCGAGAAGCATTCGGTCGACTTCGTGGTGACCTCGGCGGGCGGCGCGACGGTTCGCTACGGCACGCTGAACGACCAGCGCACCGCGTCCACCCCGCCGAGCACCGACGACTGGCACGGCCACGCCTCCTACAGCGGCGGCGCGCCGATCCTTTCGCTGACCGCGGACACCGCGAACGCGGGCGTGACCAACCAGATCAGCTGCCAGATCCTCGTCGACGGGAAAAAGGTCGCCGAGAGCAGCGGCAGTTCGATCGCGCTCTGCACGTCGAACGTCGAATAGAGCCTGGCGGCCGGCCGGCCTACCCCCATCTCGGCCGGCCAACCGCCACCGAGCCGCTCCTGGCGGCTCTTCCAGGTCCGCGCGGTGCTTGCCGCGGTCCCGCGTCGCCGGCTTCACAGCCTGCCCCTCCCCTAGGGCTCCGCCAGCGTCGCGGCCGACCCTACGCGCGCTGACCGCCCGATGGCTAAGAATCCGCTAAGCGGGCGCGATTATTACCACGCAGACCTGCGAAAACACAGCTGAACGTTGTACAAGAGCGCAGCGCGCCGACTGCCCGCTCACTCCCTGCGCGCTCCCGAGCTGGTCCGTGAGGGGAACCCTGAGGGAATCTGATTCCGTCAGGGTTCCCCTCACGGACCTGGGGACGCGGCACCGCGCCCGCCTGAGTTCTGGGCAAGCGCTCCGCTCACCCCAGGTCGGCAGCTTCCTTCCGCAAGTCCTCGACCTGCCGAGGGTTCATCCGCTCATAAAGCGCGACAGCCCGCCAGTACTGCTCCTTCGCCGGCTCCAGCCGCTTCTGGGCGCGCAGGATCCGGGCCAACGTCACCCGCAGGATGCCCTCCTGCAGTTCGAACTGCCGCGCGACCGCCAGCGACACGGCCTCCCGCGCGTAGCCTTCGGCCGCGTCCAGATCGCCGATGTCCAGGTGCAGCTCAGCGAGGTTGTTCAGCGACACCACGGCGTAGCTGTCATCGCCGAGTTCGCGGTCGATCTTCAACGACGCCAATTGGTGAGTGATCGCCTCAGTGGGCCGACCAGCGCGCTTTTCCGTCTCGGCGCAGTTGTTGAGCGCCTGGCCGCGCAATTCGAGATCACCAGTGCGTTCAGTCTCCGCGACGGCCTCCAGCAGCCGTTCGATGGCCTCCTCGTAGCGGCCGAGCAGGGTCAGCACGCTGCCGAGGTGGATCTTGGCGACGATGAGCGAACGTCCGTCGAGCCGGGTGGCCAGACCAACCGCGCGTTCGGCGTCGGCGATGCTGCCCTGCGACAGCTCGAAGGTGAGCGCGATCGCGCAGCGGGAGATCAACATCCAGCATTGGCCGAGCGGCTCGTCGGCGACCTCCGCGGCGGCGAGGCCGAGGTCGACCAGCCGGATCCATTCCTCGTACAGCGGGCAGACGACCCGGTAGGTGTGCGCGACGCGGGCGAGCCGCCAGACGTCGGCGTAGCGGCCGTCGGCGTGGGCGGCGTCCAGTACGGCCAGCAGGTTCGGCCATTCCGCGGCGAACCAGTCCTGGGCCTGGGCGAAGGTTTCCAGCGGTGGCAGCGCGTCCGGCGGCACGAGGCCGGTCAGGTCCAGCGGGTCGACGATGCGCAGCATCTTCCGGCGCGCGGTGTCCGAGGCGGCCTGGTGGTAGCGGATCGCCCGGTCGAGCACCGCCGCGCGCTCCGCCGGGTCCAGTTCGGTTTCCGCCAGCTCGCGCAGGTAGAGCCGGACCAGGTCGTGCGGGGCGAAGGCGTCGCGCGAGGTCTCGGCGATCAGGTTGTGCGCGGCGAGCGTGCGAAGTTCGCGGCGGGCCTGCGCCACCGGGATCTCGGCGATGGCCGCCGTCAGGTGCGGTCCGGCGTGCCGGGCGGGCACCGCGCCGAGCCGCAGCAGGGTCCGGGCGAGGCTGTCGGGCAGGCCGCGGAACGAGACGTCGAACGCGGCCCGCACGCCGTCGTCGGCTCCGGTCACGTCCAGGCCGGCCAGCCGGGTGCGTTCGTTCCCCAGTTCGCCGACGAGGTCCTTGAGTGTCCACTGTGGACTGGCGGCGAGCCGGGCCCCGGCGATCCGCAGCGCGAGCGGCAGGTAGCCGCACAGCCGGGCCAGCGCGTGGTTGAGGTCGAAGTCCGCGGGCCCGGCCAGTTCCTCGATCACGCTCACCGCGGCTTCCGGCGCGAGCGTGCCGAGCACGCGCAGCTTCGCCGCGTGCGACACCGCCAGCGCCTCCAGCCGCGACCGGCTGGTCACCACCGTCATCGACCGCGCGCCCGGCGGCAGCAGCGGACGCACCTGTTCGGCCGAACGCGCGTCGTCGAGCAGCACGAGCATCCGCCGTCCGGCGATCAGCGAGCGGTACAGCGCGACGCGTTCGTGCATGCGCTCCGGCACCTCGTCGGCGGGCACGCCGAGGCCGAGCAGGAACTGCGACAGCACATCGCCCGGTTCCAACGGCGGCTGATGCGGGTCAAACCCTTGCAGCGCCGCGTACAGCACGCCGTCCGGGAACAGCCGGGCCGCGCGATGCGCCCACCAGATGACCAGCGCGCTCTTGCCGACCCCGGCGGTGCCGGACACGATCACGGTGCTGTCGCCGCGTTCAGCGAGCCCGTCGAGCCACTCCACCTCCGCCGCGCGCCCGGCCAGCGTCGGCAGCGCAGGCGGCAGCTGAGACGGCGCGACGGCCTGCTCCGGCACCGCGCTCTCGTGCGCGGCGAGATCGTCGTTGAGCACCCGCTCGTGCAGCGAACGCAGATCGGCTCCGGGTTCGACACCGAGCGAGCCGAGCGTGGCCCGCGAGACGGTGCGGTACAGCTCGAGCGCTTCCCCGCGCCGCCCGGCGTGGTAGAGCGCGCGCATCAGCTGCCCGGCGATGCGTTCGGCGAGCGGGTCGGCGCGGACGAGCGGGCTCAGCTCCACGATCAGCTCGTCGTAGCGGCCGAGGTCGAGATCGGCGTTGACCCGGGCGTAGCGGATCGCGCGCCGCAGCTCGTCCAATTCGGGCGCCCGTACCGAATCGGGCACGCCGGACAGCGTCGGGCCCTGCCACAGCGAGAGCGCTTCGGCGAGCAGCTTCGAGGCGCTCTCCGGCGGTTCCAGCGCGGCCTGGTCGAGCAGCGCCCGCGCGCGGTGCGCGTCGATCCGCTCCGGGGCGAGGGAAAGCTGGTAGCCGGGCGGGCGGGTGTTGATCACCGCGACCGGTTCGGACATCTCCCGCAGCAGGCGGCGCAGCTGCGACACGTTGCCGTGCACGATGGTGCGGGCGGTGGCGGGCGGATCGTGACCCCACAGCGCGTCGATGATCTCCTCGAGCGGCACCACCTTGCCCACGCGCAGCGCGAGCAGCGCCAGCAGCCCCCGCACCCCGGGCCCGCCGACGGGAACCGCACGGCTGCCGTCGAGCAGCCGCACCGGGCCGAGCAGTTCGACCCGCGCGCCGGCATCGGCCATGCTCGCGCGCACCTCCCAGGCTCTCCCCCAGCCAGACAGGTCAACTTACCGTCAGCGGCAGCCCGCAGAAACCGCTCTTTCGTGAATTCAGCCCCTGAACAGACGAGTCCGGCCCCCGCACCATCAGTCCCGATCTGATGGTGCGGGGGCCGGACTCAATGATCGTCGGCCGGGCCGCCAGGGGGCGCGGTCCACCCGTGCATCGCGGCCGTCCGCCCGCGGTTCGGGGGGCTCACCCCGAGCAAGAACCCGGATCGCCGCGGACAACCTTGCCTCCGCAGACGAGCTGCGAGGTGGCGACAACGTAACAGGGCGCACATTCTTCGTTACGAGCGACCCGCCGGTTGGCGAAAGTAACGCTGGTCACCGCGTGATCGGCGCGGGGTTGCGGCCGGCGATGAAGGACGGCCGGCGCTCGCCCGCGGCGAACGGCTCCTGCAGCGCGTTCTCCACGCTGTTGAACACCAGGAAGATGTTCGAGCGCGGATACGGCGTGATGTTGTTCGACGATCCGTGCATGATGTTCGAGTCGAACCACAGCGCCGAACCGGCCGACCCGGTGAACTGGTCGATGCCGTAGTCGGCGGCGAGCTTCGTGATGTCGTCCGGGGACGGCACGCCCACCCGCTGGTCCTTGAGCGAGCTCTTGTAGTTGGCGTCCGGGGTCTCGCCGACGCACTGCACGAACGTGCGCTGGGAGCCCGGCATGACCATGAGCCCGCCGTTGTACGGGTAGTTGTCGGTGAGCGCGATCGAGCAGCTCACCGCACGCGGCGACGGCATGCCGTCCTCCGCGTGCCAGGTCTCGAAATCGGAATGCCAGTAGAAGCCGGTGCCCTTGAAGCCGGGCATGTAGTTGATCCGGCTCTGGTGGATGTAGACATCCGAGCCGAGGATCTGCCGGGCCCGGTCGAGCACGCGCGGATCTCGGATCAGCTCGGCGATCAGGCCGGAGATCTCGTGCACGTCGAAGATCGACCGGACCTCGCCGGTCCGCGCCTCGGTGATGACGCGTTCGTCGTCGCGCAGCTGCTCGTCCGACGACAGCCGGACGACCTCCTGCCAGTACGTCTGGACCTCACCGGGCGAGAGCAGTCCGTCCACGACCGTGTAGCCCTTGGCGTCGTGATTCGCCAGGGTCGCGGCGTCGATCGGGCCGTCAGCCTCGGTACCCCACACAGTGGGGTGCACGCGCGGAAGGTGCTCCGGCGTACCGGTGATCCGGGTCGGGTAACCGTCGTCGACCCGGGTGTCCATGATCGTCACAGTGGCTCGCCTCCAGTTCTTCTGGCGTTTCTTCTTTCTCGGGGTGGTGGTGGGAGCGGCTCAGTGTCAGGAGTCTTCGGTGACGAGCGGGTAGACGCCGTTCTCGTCGTGCACCTCGCGGCCGGTGACCGGCGGGTTGAACACGCACACGCACTTGATCTCGGTCTTCGGCCGGACCTGGTGCTTGTCGTGGTCGTTCAGCAGGTACAGCGTGCCCGGCTTGAGCGGGTGCACCTCGCCGGTGGCGAGGTCCTCGATCTCGCCTTCACCGGAAGTGATGAAAACGGCCTCGATGTGGTTGGCGTACCAGAAGTCGTTCACCGTGCCCGCGTACAGCGTCGTCTCGTGCACCGAGAACCCGACGCCCTCCTTCGCGAGGATGATGCGCTTGCTGCGCCAGTTCGGGGTCTTGATGTCAGCGTCGGTGTCGGTGATCTCGTCGAGCGTGCGGACCAGCAAGTGAAGAGCTCCTTCTTGTGCTTCGGGGCGGTTACTTCAGAACGGCGGCGATGGATTCCTCGATGATCGCGAGGCCTTCGCTCAGTTCTTCGTCGGTGAGGGTAAGCGGCGGCAGCAGTTTCATCACTTCGCCGTCCGGACCGGAGGTCTCCATCAGCAGGCCGCGCTCGAAGGCCTCCTTGCAGACCGCGCCCGCGAGGTCGCCGCTGCTGAACTCAAGACCGCGCGCCAGACCGCGGCCCTTCGCGACGAGGTTCGCCTCCGGGTAGCGCTCCACGAGGTCCTTGAAGGTGCTCGCGATGCGCTCGCCCTTGGCCTTGGTGGACTTCTCCAGCTCGTCGTCGCTCCAGTAGACGCGCAGCGCCTCGGTCGCGGTGACGAACGCCGGGCTGATGCCGCGGAAGGTGCCGTTGTGCTCGCCCGGCTCCCAGACGTCCAGCTCCGGTTTGATCAGCGTGAGCGCCATCGGGAGGCCGTAGCCGCCGATCGACTTCGACAGGCAGACGATGTCCGGCGAGATGCCGGCGTCCTCGAAGCTGAAGAACGGGCCGGTGCGCCCGCAGCCCATCTGCACGTCGTCGAGGATGAGCAGGATGTTGTGCCGCTTGCACAGATCGTCGAGGCCGCGGAGCCATTCCAGACGCGCGGCGTTGATGCCGCCCTCGCCCTGCACGCCCTCCACGATCACCGCGGCGGGCTCGTTCAGTCCGCTGCCGGAGTCTTCGAGCAGCTTCTCGAAGTACAGGAAGTCCGGCATCGCGCCGTCGAAGTACTTGTCGTACGGCATCGGCGTGGCGTGCACCAGCGGGACGCCCGCGCCGCCGCGCTTCATCGAGTTGCCGGTGACCGACAGCGCGCCGAGCGTCATGCCGTGGAACGCGTTGGTGAAGTTGATGACCGATTCCTTGCCGGTCACCTTGCGCGCCAGCTTGAGCGCGGCCTCCACGGCGTTCGCGCCGCCGGGGCCGGGGAAGACGATCTTGTAGTCCAGCTCGCGCGGGGCG
Source organism: Amycolatopsis sp. NPDC003676 (assembly GCF_053587275.1). Classification (NCBI taxonomy): domain Bacteria; kingdom Bacillati; phylum Actinomycetota; class Actinomycetes; order Pseudonocardiales; family Pseudonocardiaceae; genus Amycolatopsis; species Amycolatopsis sp. NPDC003676. The sequence goes on along the minus strand of NZ_JBSFNS010000017.1, from coordinate 106,225 downwards.
AGGATCTTCTCCTGGAAGGTCTCCAGGAAGTCCCGCTTCGCGACGGTGAACATGTCCAGCGCGTGCGTGACGCCGTCGCGCTGGATGTAGTCGACGAGCGCCTTCTTGAGGTACGGGTTGTTGTGCCCGTAGTTCAGCGCGCCGGCGCCGGCGAAGAAGTCGAGGTAGGCCTTGCCGTCCTCGCTGTAGATCCGGCTGCCCTGCGCCCGGTCGAAGACGACCGGCCACCCCCTGCTGTAACTGCGGACTTCTGATTCGAGCTCTTCGAAGATGCTCATGACGATTTCTTTCGCTCCTACTCGGCGAAATTGACGGGTTATTAGCGGCGCAACGGCCCGATGCGGTAAAGATCCTCGGGTTCGTGCGCCTCCCCCTGCGGAAAATCAGCGACTTCGAACAACCGGCGGTGTTCCAGATCCGCGTTCCAGCGCTTCGCGAACGACTCGAAGAGCCGGATCGACGCCTGGTTGTCCGGAGTGATCGTGGTTTCCAGGTACCGCACGCCCTCGCCGACCAGACGCGTGTACAGGCTGTCCAGCAACTGCCCGGCCAGGCCTTTTCCGCGTTGCGACGCGTCGACGGCGACCTGCCACACGAGCGCGACGTCCGGCGCGGACGGCCTTCGGTAAGCGATCACGAATCCGACTGGCTCACCGTCGACGCGGGCGACGACCGAGGTCTCCGCGAAATCCTTGCACCACAACAGGTAGGCATACGGCGAGTTGAGATCAAGCTTCTGCGAATCGCGTGCGATTCGCCAGAGAGCGGCACCATCGGCCTTGGTCGGGGATTCGATCAAGTGCTTTCCGGACATACTTTGGAAACGTAACAGAGAATTTTCGCGCCGCCAGCGATCCATGCCACGTCCACCGCCCTCACCAGGGATGACGTGGATACCCCGGTGAGGAGGACCACAAACATGTTTAGCGGAGCCGAGTTCTGGGCACAGGTGCGCCTGGGCCGCACACCTTCGGTATGCCACCTGTGACACCAGACGATGGGCCTTCGTCGGCGCTGCCGCAACTCCAGCGCCGGAAATCGCGGTCTACCTGGGGCTGGAGCGTGGACTGTCCGGACGGGACCGTCGCCGCTTCTTCCGCCCCAGCCCGGACAGCGGGGTCCAGACCGCGGGCAGCAGGAGCAGCGCGACGACGGCGAGCCACCACAGTGGAGCCTGCCCGCGCCGCCAGCCGTCCACCACCGTGCCGAGCCAGCCGAACAACGGCTGCGCGATCGGCGGCAGGAAAGCCGCGAACAGCAACGCGGCTATCACCAGCACACCCAGCACGGTCAGCACCATTCGCCACGTGCGCCTCAACGTCAGCAGACTCACCACGAGGAACACGAGCGCACCGCCGGCGACCGGCAGGCCGAGCCACTGCAGGACGGATCCGCCTTCGCCGCTGAGCACGAATCCGGCGATCGCGGTGATGGCGGCGGCGAGCAGGTTCCAGGGACGGCCCAGCCTCGTCGCGCCCTGCGTGACCCACCACGAACTACGGCTGCTGAGCTGCGCGAATTTCGCCAGCGGCTGGAGGGTTTTCGGGACCCGCGTCGCGGTCGACGCGGCGTTGAGCCCGGCGGCTCCGGCTTTGACAATGGTTTTGGTGAGCAAAGTACTGCCGAGTTCGCCTTCGAAGCGTTCAGCGGAGACTTGGCAGGCTTGGAAAGCGCGCTGAGCCGCGTCCTGCTGACCGGAATTTTCCGGCGGGGCGGCGGCTTTCTTGGATTCTTGTTCGAGCGGCCGGGAAACCATCAGCTTTCGGAAACTCTCCGACGCTTTTCCGTTGCCCTCCTTCGCATCCTGCTCGGCTTGCTGCGCGAGCACCGGCAATTCCTCCCGCGCGATGGTCAGCTGCCGCGACTTGGCCAGCACCATCGACGTCACCGGAAGGCTGGTCGGCACCTCTTTCCCGAAGTCGACCGGCGACAGATTCGCGTCCAGGCCAAGGAAAGCCAGCTCGTCGCCCAGCTGCGCGAGCAGCACGGGCAGGTCCGCGGGCATCCCGTTGTCCGCCGGGGAAGGCGGCTCCCAGCCGATCTCGCGGAACGTCGTCCTCACCTGCTCCCGGAATTCCTCCGGGCCCACGATGTCGCGCAGCACCCGCAGGCGTTTCGGGTCGAGCAGGCACTGCATCAGCCAGCCCGCGCCGTCGATCCGGCCCCACATCCAGTCGTTCGCGCGCCAGGACGCTTTGTAGAACCCGCCGAAGTTGTTCGCCTGCGTCCCGGTCAGTTTGTCCTGGCCGCGCGGCCGCGCCAGATCCAGCAGGGTGCGGCTGTCCGCGCTCATCTGCACCAGGTCGACACGCTGGTCCACCGCCGGCGCTTCGGCCAGGAGCCCGCGCGTTGCCATGTGCAGCAACAGGAACCGCGCCATGACAAAGCCGTCCGCGACGTCCGCGTTGTCCAGGCCGAACCAGTCCAGCAGCGTCGTCACCGTGTCGGCGGCGTCCGCGGACCACTGGTTTTCCTTGCCCGACAACGCTTGCAGCACCGGGGCCGCCGACCGCAGCGCGCCGGTCAGCTCCGGCCACGCCTCGCGGACCGCGTCCGACGCGCCGAGATCCGCCCATTCGACGGCGAGCTGGCCGATCCAGTCCGGCATCGACGTGCCCGCAGGCGGGGGTTCGTGCCGGGCCACCCACGCGGACAGCCGGGCCTCGCGAGCCGCACTCCGGCGGGCGGCGTGCATCTTCGCGCGCGCCTCGTTGAGCTGCGTCGCCTGTTCGAGATCCGGGCCCATCCGGAAGCCGGCGTTGATCAGCTGGATGCCGGTGGCGACCGCGTCCTCCAGCGTCGAGGTGCGGTAGCCGACCATCTCGCCGACCGTGACCGATTCGCCGGGCAAGGTGTCCGGGATCCCGCGACGCAGTCCGTCGGCGGCGATGTCCTGCAGCAGCGCCGAATTCCCGGCCGCCCACCCACTGTCCTCATCGGACAGTTCGTAGCGGCGGGTGGCCGCTCGCACCAGATCGGCCGCGTCGAGGGCGACCCGGCGGTCGAGGTACGCCCGGTGCACGCGGTCGTCCACCAGCTGTCCGCCGCGCAGGCCGAGCGAGGCGAGCGCGACCCGCGTGTCCCGGGTGCGCGTGACAGCGGAGTTGTGGCGGCTCAGGTCCTCAAGTTCGACACTGATGGTCTGGCTCATGATCGTCGAGGCGACCTTCGCCAGCGCGGTGCCGAGCATCGGCGGATCGGCCGGATCACAAGCCATCGGCTTGACTTCCCCGTCGATCTTCGGGACGACGTACAGCAGCAGCCGCCGCACATCCGTCGAGGACGAGCGTTCGAAAATCTCTCGCAACGCCGGTCGCAAGGGCTTGTTCACCAGCACGCCGCCGTCGGCGAGCCAATGCGAACGGCACAGCTCGGTGTAGTCGGTCATGTCCGGATGCAGCCGGTCCGCCGCCTCGGGGCCGATCGGCATCCGCGACAGCTCGAAGGCCCCGGGGAAGGACGCGCTCGACCGGGCGGCGAGTGCGAGCGGGCCGTGCACCTGGTTATTCCACAATGGACCGTCGAAGCGGAACAGCATGCGATGTTCGGTGTCCCGCACCCGGTTTCCGAGCGCGTCGTCGTACTGCGTGGTCTCGCCGTCGATCATGGTCCCGGTGAGCAGCACGGTCACGTCCGGCGGCTCGGTGGGCACGACGCCGGATCCGGTGATGTCGTGCATCGCCTGGACCAGGCCGCCCAGCAGCACCTTGTCGCCGTTCAGCACCGAACGCGGCTGCGTCTCGCCCGGGTCGCGGATCAGGTTTTCCAGCGACCCGGCGGAGAACCAGGTATCGCGCAAGATCGCCGGCGTCGACCGGTACGCCTCCGCCAAACCGAGACACGCGGCGTTGATGCCGCCCGCGCTCGTGCCGGTGAGCACGTCGAGGCGCACCGAAGCGTGCAAAAGGTCGAGAAGTTTCCGGTAGCCGTTACTCTCGTCCGGCGTGCGCGAAGCGTGCAGCAACGCCGAGGTCTCGGTAGCGACTCCCCCCATCCACACTGCCAGGCTGGATCCCCCCACCATGGCCATCGCGATCCGGATTTCCTGCGGCCACGGCACCGCCGTCTCACCCATGAGGGTCAGTCTCCCGGCCGAAGCCGCTCCTCCACAAGGGGGAGGCGTCACACGGCGAGATGCTCCAGCACCAGTACCTGCGCCTCGCCGACCGCGAAGCCGAGCACCGCGCCGGTCGCGATGAGAATCCATTCGTCCTGCTGGAAAGCCGGGCGCAGCAGCTGCTCGAACTCCTCGGGCGACAATTCCTTCATCTTGCCGACCAGGACATTCCGGATGTCCATCGCGTCGGTGGCGTAATCCTCGATGTAGCGCATGGTGTCCGGCAGCCGGGTCATGATCTGCTCCGAGATGGCCAGCTTCATGTCCTGGTAGCGGCGGCTGCCGATGGCGAAGACCAGCAACGGTTTCGCGACGTTCGCCGCCCGGCCCAGCTCGCGGTCGAGCTGCCGCTGGATGAGCGCGAGCACACGGTCGGAAAGCGGGCCCTGCAGCACCGCCTCGATGACGTTGTGCGGCGTGATGATTTCTTTCGCGATCAGCTCGCCGTAGGCCTCGGCGACCTCCGCGCGCCGTTTGAGGAACAGGCCCTGCCAAGTGACGCCGAAGTATTTCTTGGGCTCCAGCGGGTAGAAAATCATCCGCAGCGCGAGCCAGTCGGTGAACCATCCGGTGAAGAGACCGAACAACGGCATGATCGGCGGGAATTTGAACAGCACCCACGCGACCATCTGGATCACGCCGATCAGGCCGCCGAATACCAGCCCGGAGCGGGCGATGAACTTGAACTCCTCCGCGCCGGCTTCCTGGAAGATCCGGTTCAGCAGCCGTTTGTCCTTGACGAGGCTGGTGACCACCATGCCCTTGAGGTCGAACACACTGTCCACATCGGACTGGATGAGTTCGAGCACGGCCTTGACCATGTGCGGCGATTCGGCCTGCACGCGCTGGATCACCAGCCGCTGCACGCCGACCGGCAGCGACTCCCACAGACCAGGCTGGTAGTGCCCGGCCACCTCGCGCACGATGTCCTCGACGGCCGCGAGCAGCGGTTTCTCGATTTCCTTGGCGATCCGGTCGGCGTCGAGGCGGGCGACGACCTCGGCCGGTTTGATCAGCTGCTCGGTCATCGTGTCGCAGGCGATGCTCGCCATCCGCGCGGCCCGCTTGGGCACGATGCCCTGCCAGCCGAGGAAGGGTTTGACGCCGATGAACTCGACCGGCTGGAACATCATCCGGATCGCGACCAGCTTCGTGCCGTACCCGATCAGCGCGGCGACGATCGGGATGGAGACATACAGCGGCCAGTGCCGGACGAAGTCGTCGAGGATCTTCGAGACGAACTCGCCCATCGGGGTCAGCCCAGGCTCGGGTCGCAGGCCTGCCAGAACTGCGCGCCGAGCCGCGAGACGTGGATGGTGCGGCGGATGATCTTGATCCGCTTCACCTGCTTCTCCACCTCGCGGACCGACTCGTCGGTCAGCAGGATCTCGTACTGCGTCTCGAGCGAGGGCACCTCCTCGTCCAGTTCGACCAGTCCGAGACCGATCAGCCGGGTCACGTAGCCGGGCACCTGGTCCGGCAGCGACACCCCGGCGGCCTTGCCGACCGTCGAGGCGTTGCGCAGCACGATCCGGCCGGTGCCGCCGATGGCGCTGCGCTCGGCGACGTCGATCGCGGGGAACGGGGAGCCGTCGGACAGCGCGGAGAGGATGCGCGCCTCGTCGGGCGTGAGCTGGCGGAGGATGATCGCGTACAGATACTCGCGGGCGCGCTCGCGGCCGAAGCCGATGGAGTGGTTGAGCAGTTCGGCCATCGCCGCACGCAGCGGTTCGACGTGATCGCGCGCGGGTACCAGCGTCACGGTCGTTTCGACGGCGCGGCTGCCGAGATCGGCCCGGTTCATCGCGGACGCCGCGGTCAGCGCCGCGTGATAGGGATCGTCCACCTCGTCGAGGCGGCGGCGCAGCTCGCTCAGCAGCCCGCGTTCGACCTGCTTGAGGCCGCGTTCGGCGGTGTCGATCCCCGGGAGTTTGCGGGTCAGGTCGAAGCCGGTGCGCGCCGCCCATCCGGCGAGCTGGCCGGCCCGGCGGGCCAGGTTGGCCACGTCCTCGGCGGTGCCCCGGCCGTTCGGTCGCTGGTAGTCCACGGGCTGCTCCCCTCACTGTTCGCGCTGATGCTACCTGCGAGTAGGCCGAATGGCCCTGTGATGCCTGGCCGGTGGGTGTTGGATGACGCGCATGACCGCGCCGTGGGGACCGCCGATCGACGTGCTGCCGCTGCTCGTCCGCGAAGAACAGGCGCTGATCGGAGTTCTCTCCGAGCTTCGGACGCCGGAGTGGGCGTCGCCCGCGCTGGGCGAATGGACGGTGCACGACCTCACCGCCCACATCCTCGGCTTGAAGCTCCGGCGGCTCTCGCGGGACCGGGACGGCCACTTCGGCGAGGGGGCTTCTTGGGTTGCTGCCTGCCGTCAGCTGTCGCCGGAGGTGTTGTTCGCGATGTTCGTGGACAGCACGACGCAGCTGACCGAGCTGTGGAAGCACCGGGATCTGGACGAACCGGCCGCTGCGCCGTTGTGGCTGACGGTTGCTCGTGATTACGCGGAGCAGTGGGTGCATCAGCAGCAGATCCGGGAGGCTGTGGAGGCTCCGCTGCTGGACGAGCCGGAGTTCCGGACGCCGGTGGTGGACACGTTCCTGCGCTCGCTGCCGCAGACGTTGCGTGCGGTGACCGCTCGGGCCGGACGCCAGGTGGCGTGTTCGGTGGAAGGGGCTGGGCGGTGGACCGTGCGCGCTACTGCGGTGGGCTGGACGATCGACCGCGGCGGGGCTACGTCACGGTCTCCGCTCGCGTCTCTGGCGACTGACGCGGACTCGTTCTGGCGGTTGTGCAGCGGGACCTTGCCCGCGGCGGAAGTGCGCACGCGGGTACAGCTCAGCGGGGATCCCGCGGTGTGCGAGATCCTGCTGGGCCTCCGCGCGCAGGAATGCGCCTAACGCCGTCGGCGAGCCTGCTTCCGCAGCTGCAAGATGCGCGCCCCGCCGATCAGCGCGACCAGCGCGGCACCCGCGATGGCAGCGAAGAGCATCGCCACCGCGAGCGGCATGCTGCCGGACGCGCCGAGGAAGTGGACGGTCGCCGTGTCCAGGTTCTGCAGGATGAACACCAGCAGGAACACCAGCAGGACGATCGCCACGATCACGGCGACCCAGGTGCCGCTGATGCGGGTGGACTTGACCTTCCCCCGGCGGCCCGCGGGCTTCGCGGCGGGTGGTCGCGGCCCGGGTTCGGCTCCCGGTGCGGTGCCCGGGGCGGCGGGGTCGAGCGCGCCGGGCACCTCGGTGCCCGGCGCTTCGGGAATTTCCGATTTAGCGGTCCCGTCGGGACCGTCGTTTCGCGCGTGGGACATACCGTGATTGTCCGCCCACTCGCCGTGATGCGCTAATTCAGAGCTTCGCGTCGACCTCGCGCAGCACCCGCAGCGTGTTGCGGCCGGCGAGTTTCGCGCAGTCCTCGTCGCTCCACCCGCGTTCCATCAGTGCGGCGATGAGCGCCGGGTACTTCGACACGTCCTCGAGGCCCACCGGCAGTTCGCCGACGCCGTCGTAGTCGCCGCCGAGCCCGATGTGGTCGATCCCGGCGACCTCGCGCGCGTGCTCGATGTGCGCGACGACGTCCTCGATCGTCGACTTCGGCTTGGGCGGCGCGTCCCAGGTCTCGGCGAACCGGCCGCGCTGGCCGAGGTCGAGGAACTCCTGTCCGGCGGCCGTCATCGCGTCCCGGAGCTGGTTGTCCCACTCGGTGACCGCGGCGGAGATGAAGGCGGGCACGAAGGTGATCATCGCGACGCCGCCGTTGCCGGGCAGCTGGGCGAGCACGTCGTCGGGGATGTTGCGCGGGTGATCGTTGACCGCGCGGCACGACGAGTGGCTGAAGATCACCGGCGCGCTGGACACCTCGATCGCGGCGCGCATGGTGCTCGGCGCGACGTGCGAAAGATCCACGAGCATACCGATCCGGTTCATCTCGCGCACGACCTCGCGGCCGAACTCGGTGAGCCCGTCGTGCTCGGGCTTGTCGGTTCCGGAGTCCGCCCAGGTGGTGTTGAAGTTGTGCGTCAGCGTCATGTACCGGACGCCGAGCCGGCGCAGAATCCGCAGCACGCCGAGGGATTCCGCGATGCTGTGCCCGCCCTCGGCGCCGAGCAGCGACGCGATCCGGCCTTCCGCGAACGCCGCCTCGGCCTCGTCGGCCGTGGTCACCAGCCGCAGCCGCTCGGGGTAGCGCTCGGCGAGCTGGTAAACCACCTCGATCTGTTCAAGTACCGCGGTGACCGCGCTGTCGCCCTTGAACTCGCACGGCACGTAGACCGACCAGAACTGCAGGCCCAGCTTGCCTTCGGCGAGTTTGGGAAAGTCGGTGTGCAGGGTCGGCTGCGGCACGGTGAGATCCACGCCCGCGACCGCTTCGACCGGATTCGGACCGGCCTTGTCGCGAAGCGCCCAGGGCAGGTCGTTGTGTCCGTCGGCGAGGATCGTGGAGGCGAGCAGGTCTTGCGCGCGAGTCAGCTCGGTCATGCCTCGACCCTAGCGAGCCAGGCCCTGGCCGCGCTTACTCCTTCGACGGTCACCTGATGCCCTCCCGGCCAGCGGTGCGTCGCCACTTCGGCGTGCCGTTCGCGAAGCTGTCGCACGAGTTCGTCGTTGGCGGCCAGCGGAGCCATCGGGTCTTGCTCGCCGTTGGAAAGGAACACGCGCGTGCCGGTGAGATCGAGCCGCGGCGGTTCCGGCAACGGGGACATCGACGAGAACAGAATGGCTTCCTTGAGCGCGTCCGGCCGCGTAAGCGTTACTGCGGCCGCGATGTTGGCCCCGTTAGAAAAGCCCACCGCGACTACCCGGCTGAACCCGTACTTTTCCCGTGCGGTGCCGAGAAAATCCGCCAGCTCATCTGCCCGCGCGAGGACGTCCTGGTGGTCGAATACGCCCTCGGACAACCGCCGGAACCACCGCGCCGCACCGTTTTCCGACACCGGCCCGGTCGGTGCGAGCGTCCCCGAACCCGGGCTCAGCTCGTTCGCCAACCCGAGCAGATCGTCCGGGCCGCCGCCGGTTCCGTGCAGGAGAAGAAGCACCGGGAGATCGGGATCGCCCTCGGTGTACTGGTGGATCATCGTCGCTCCTCCTCCGGCGGCTTCGCTTCCGGGAGTATGCACTCCCTTCGTTTGTCCAGGTAACTTCTCGCGCGCAAGATGTATTCCGGGTAGACTCCGTCGGATGACCCCGGATCCGCAGACGGACGACGACGAGATCGTGACGTGGTGGGGCCTCGTGATCGAGGGCTACCTGGCCACGCAGAACGCGTTGATGGGCGAGATCGCCGAGCGATTCGGCCTGGCCCCCGCGTCGTTCGACATCCTGCTGCGCCTGGTGCGCTCCCCGGAACACCGGATGCCGATGACGCGCCTGGCCACCGAAGCCGCTCTGTCGAGCGGGGGTTTCACGAAGGTGGCGGACCGGCTGGTCGCCGCGGACCTGATCTGCCGGGTCCCGAGCCCCGAGGACCGTCGCGTCACGTTCGCCGCACTGACGGAACACGGGCTGGAGGTGGCGGTGAAGGCGAGGGCTGCTTGTGCGGAGATCTTGCGGCGGATCGTGCTTACGCCGCTGGGCCCGGACGCCGCCGGGTTGGCGGAGGCGATGCGGACGCTTCGTTCAGTGAACGGCTGAGTCCCTGCTGCGTGACCGAGAGTCCGGAACCCCTGCGTAGTCGGGCAATTCGACACCGTTGATCGCGCGCCCGACCAACTCCATGAACTCTTCGCTGGCGAAATCGGGACTCGGTTCGGCGTCGGGGCCGGGAACGTCACGGCTGCGCGCGTTCAACCGGCCGATCTCCTGGTTGGCTTCGACGAACGAACGCATTCGCGCCTCGTAGCGGGAGAACCCGGCGTCGGCGTCCCATCCGGCGGCGGCCAGTTCGCCGGCCAGCAGGTAGGCGCCGACCAGGGCCAGCCCGGTGCCCTGCCCGGACATCGGCGACGAGCTGAACGCCGCGTCCCCGAGCAGCCCCACCCGCCCGCTCGACCAGCGGTCCATCAGCACTTGCGCGACCTGGTCGAGGTAGAAGTCCGGGGTGTCGTCGAGGTGCGCGAGGATCTCCGGGGTCCGCCAGCCGAGACCGGCCATCCGCTCCCGCAGCAGCACTTTCTGGGCCGCGATGTCCCGGTAGTCGACGTCGAAATCCGGCGCGGCGAAGTAGAACATCGCCATCGCGCGGGTGGCGTCCTGGATGGGGCGCAGGAGTGCGGTGCGGCCGGACTCCTGATATTCGAGCAGCCAGCGATCCAGGCCGAATTCGTTGGGCACGCTGTAGAAGGCCAGCACATGCCCGAGATGGCGGAGATACCGCTCGTGCGGCCCGAAAACCATCGCCCGCAACGACGAGTGCAGCCCGTCGGCCCCGACCACCAGGTCGAAGCGCCGCCGGTCGCCGCCCGCGAAGACCACGTCAACCCCGCCGGTGTCCTGGGCGAGTTCGGCGATCCGGTCTCCGAAGAGATATTCGACGCCGTCGCGGGTGTCTTCGTAGAGCACCCGGGACAGATCTCCGCGCAGGATCTCGATGTCCGCGATGAATCCGTCACCGCCGTCGTCGTCGGCGCGGAAGGTCTCCAGCACTTTGCCATTCGCGTCGACGGTGTGCGCGCCCGCGGTGTCGGTGCACGCCGCGCGCACCGCCGCGTCCAGCCCCATGCGCGCGATGACGTCCTTGGCCACCCCGCGCGCGTCCACCGCCTGCCCGCCGGGCCGCAATTCGGGAGCCCGCTCCACGACGGTCACCTCGGCTCCCCGCCGACGCAACCAATGGGCCAGCGCGGGTCCCGCGATGCTCGCCCCCGCCACCAACACTCTGGTACCGCTCACCGCGCGCCCCCTGGTCGCCGTCCGGACAACGGTCCGGATCGTACCGCGATTTGCCGCTCTGACCAGCGGTTTGTCATGGATAGCTGAACCCCTCCGACTCCAGCCGCCGCCGAAGCGCCGTCAAACAGCGTTTCCGGATCTTGCTCACGCTCGACTTGGCGATCCCCAGCTCCGCCGCCAGCTGGTCATGCCGCAGCTCCGGACAATGCGCCAGCAGAAGCATCATCCGCCGATGACGCTCCGGGAACTGCTCGACCGCCCGCCACAATGCGGCTGTCAGTTCACCGGCCAACGCGTGCTTCTCGGGGGAATCCGCTGGCTTGCACGCCTCCAATCGCGCATTGTCCGGCACCCGCGAGCGTTTTTCCGCCACTCGGAGTGCATGCCTGCGCGCGACGGTCGTCAGCCAACCGGCCAGCCGGGTCGAATCCTGCATTTTCGGCGGGCGGCGCAGGAATTCCAGCCATGCCGTTTGGCAAGCGTCATCCGCTTCCGCGCACAGCCCCGGATTCGCGGCGACGATCCGGATCACTTTCGCCGACAACCGGCGCACCTCGTCCTGGTCCGGCATTCCCGGCTCCCTTCCTCACTCGGGAAGGCTGACGAACCGGGCATCTCGGAGGATCCGCTTTATCAGGGCGAATGCCGAATCGAGTGATCAACTTCCGGGCGAGGTATCTGGCGCCGGGCGAGCGCCACGGGGCTCGCAGTCATCCTCGGGCGACAGCCTCCGCGTAAGCCGCCGCCAGTCGTTCCGTCGCCGTTGGTCCGTCTCCGCCAGGCCGGGGAATTCCGAGGTGCCGTTCCCGGAGTTCCGCCATGAATTCCTCCCACAGCGGCGGCCCGCCCTCCTCCAGCAGTTCCGCTCGCACGCGCAATTCCGGCGTCGTCGGCCGATGCCGCAAACCCCAGCTTCCGAGCTGCACCAAAACCGGCACCAGCTGAATCGCCGCTTCCGTCAAACTGTAAGTCGCGCGCTGGCCGCGGCCGGCCGAGTCGCGCGTGAGCAATCCTTCTTCGGTCAGCGTGCGCAATCGGTCGGCGAGGATATTCGACGCGATTCCTTCCTCGGACCGCGACTGCAATTGCCGGAAATGCCGCCGGTCGCCGAACATGATGTCGCGCAGGACCAGCAGGCTCCACCGGTCGCCGATCACCTCGATCGCGGCGTTGATCGGGCACCCCGAGCGCGGACCGTCCGGCATCGCACACCTCCTGTAACCACTTGCACTTTACCATCACCTCCGGCATAGTGCTTGCAAAAGACAAGCAGGGGGCTTCGATGCTGGTACGCGTCCAGTGTTTCAACCTTTCCGCCGACGGCTACGGCGCCGGTCCGGACCAAACTCTCGAGCAGCCGTTCGGCCACCCCGACCCGGGGCCGCTCTTCGCCTGGGCCGGAGCCACCGCCAGCTGGCCCATGCGCGGCGAACCAGGCGGCACGCGCGGGCTCGACGACTACTTCACCCGCGACATGCACCGCAGCGGCCACGTCGGCGCGGAAATCATGGGACGCAACAAGTTCGGCCCGCAGCGCGGTCCGTGGGACAACCACGACTGGCAGGGCTGGTGGGGCGACGAACCGCCGTTCCGCACGCCGGTCTTCGTCCTCACCCACCACGAACGGCCCTCGATCACCTTGGGCCAGACCACTTTCCACTTCCTCGACACCACCCCGGAGGAAGCGCTCGCGCAGGCGAAGAAAGCCGCTGGCGACAAGGACGTCCGGATCGGCGGCGGCGTCAACACGGTGCGCCAATTCCTCGACGCCGGTCTCATCGACACGCTGCACATCGCCGTCGCGCCGGTCGAACTCGGCGCCGGGGAACGGCTTTGGGAGAGCCCCGACGAGCTGACCGATCGCTACCACCTGGAGAAAATTCCCAGCTCCAGCGGGGTCGTGCATCATCTGTTCTGGCGCAAGTAACTCAGCGCAGGCCGGGCATCAGCCGTAACGCGTTGCCGGACAGCACCCCGTCCAGTACGTCAGCGGGCAGGCCCAAATCGGCGACCGCGCGGACATTCACCGCGGTTCCCGGCACTCCCGGCCAGTCGGTGCCGAAGATCCATTTCCGCGCCAGCCGCACGAGGTCGAAGCGCGCGTAGTACTCCGGCAGTTTCTTCGGCGGCAGCCCGGCGAGGTCGAGCCATACGTTCGACCTCGCCTGGGCCATGAACGCCGCGACGTCGTACCACCAGCCTCGGCCGCCGTGCGCGAACACGAAATTCACCGACGGGAAGTCTTCGACCACATCGGACAGCAGCTCCGGATCACCGTAACTGGCACGGGAACCGGGGAAGACCGACAGTCCGGAGTGGAGAATCACCGGAACCCCGCGTTCGGCGCACAAGGCGTACACCGGGTACAACTCCTTGTCCGCCGGGGAAAACGCGCCGTGCACCGGATGGATCTTCAACGCCACCGCGCCCAGCGCGAGCTGCCGTTCCACCTCGTCGACCAGCGGGTGGTGCAGATGCGGGTTCACGTTGGCCACCAGACGGAATCGCTCCGGGTTGTAGGCGACCAACGGCAGATTGTCTTCAATCGCCTGAATACCGGTAGCCCGCGGACTGTATTCACAAAACAACAGCACCCGGTCGACGCCCTCGCCCGCCATGAGATCGTCCATCGCTGAGGGGATCACCGTGCCGTCCGCGTCGTACACCGTGCGCCACGGATACTCGCGCGCGAAGTCGCGTGCCCAATCCAGCCAGGCGGGCTTGAGCGTGGGCAACCGCGGAGTGTGCACGTGGGCGTCCACCACGAAGTGCTCGTCGATCATGCCGACCAGTCGATCACGATTGCGGCTGCGGCACGAGCAGCGACTCGCGCACCATTTCGCGGATCACGTTCCGCCGGATCTTCCCGGTCGCGGTCTTCGGCAGCTCGGCCATCTCCACCACGCCGCGCGGTCGTTTGAACGCCGCCAAGCCCTCCCGGCAAAATTCGATCAGCTCCTCAGCGTCCACAGTGGATGAAGGCGCGGCGACCACGCACGCCACCGGTTTGTCCAATCCGTCCTCGTCCGGCGCGGCGACCACCGCGACCTCGGCCACGGCCGGATGCTGCAGCAGCCGTTCCTCCACTTCGGACGGAGACACCCAGATCCCGCCCGCCTTCAGCATGTCGCCGAACCGGCCAAGACACGTGTAGGTGCCGTCCGAGTTACGCACGTAACTGTCCCCGGTCCGCAGCCACGAACCCTGGAAAACCTGTTTTGTAGTCTCGTATCGCGCCCAGTACCCGGTCGCGATGGACGGACCGGACACGAAAAGCTCGCCCGCCCGGTCCGCTTCCGAAATGACCGCGCCCTGCTCGTCCCGGAGCTCGACGGAGTACCCCGGCACCGCCACCCCGGTGCTGCCCGGCCGCACCGCACCCGGCTGATTGGACAAGAAGATGTGCAACGCCTCGGTCGACCCGATCCCGTCCAGGATCTCCACCCCGAACCGTTCCCGGAACCGCGTGAACAACGCCGACGGCAACGGCTCTCCGGCCGAAACCGCGTACCGCACCGAGGAAAACGAATCGTCCGGTACGTCGCTGGCCAGCAGCGCCGCGTAGAACGTCGGCACTCCGAAGAACAACGTCGGCCGATCCGCCCGTGCCCGCGCGGCGATGAGACCCGGCGTCGGACGGGCCGGTTCCAGCAGCGTCGTCCCTCCACAAGAGAGCGGGAAGAACGCCGAATTCCCCAGCCCATAAGCGAAGAACAATTTCGGCACGGACAGGAATCGGTCCGAAGAGGACACTCCCAGCACCTGCGACGCATAAGTCGAGCAGACCGCGCGAATGCTCCCGTGCCGGTGCATCGCGCCCTTCGGCTGCCCGGTCGTGCCCGAGGTGTAGAGCCACAGCGCGGGCGAATCCTCCCAGGTCGGCGCGGCCACGACATCGTCGCTCGGGGTCAGCGGCCACCGATGTGTCCGCACCCCGGCGGGGAATTCCGCCGGATCCGCGCGATCGAGCACGACGTCGGTCACCTCGGGCGCACTGGTCAGCGCACCGGCCGCCTGCGCGGAAAACTCCCCGGACACGCACAGCACCCGCGCCCGCGAATCGGCGAGCACCTGGCCCAGTTCCAGCCCGGTGACCATAGTGGACACTGGCACCGCGACCGCGCCGACGAGCATCGCGCCGAGAATCCCGCTCAGCAGTTCGACGTCGTCGACCATGCAGAACATCACCCGCTCCTCCGGCCGCACGCCCAGCGCGCGCAGTCCGGACGCGACCCGGTGGGTCTCGGCGGCGAGTTCGCGGTAGCTGAGCGTGCGCCGCGGCGAGACGACCGCGAGCGCGTCCGGACGGCCTTGGCCGAGCAGGTACTCCGCGGCGTTGAAGTTCGCGGGAACCGTCATCGGTGCCCCCTCAGGTGAGGTACACGTACTCGTAGTCGAAAGGTTTTCCGTTGATGCCCTGCCGCGGCGGCGCGACCCAGCTGGCGATCTTCCCGCGCTCGTACACCGGGTGCATGAGCGACCGGACGAACGTCAGGTCCTCGGCCGTCGGCAGCCATTTGTGCCGCGCTGCCTCCCACGTCGCCTCGTCGACGATGCTGCCGTCCGGAGTGACGTGGTGGCCGGAGTTTATGCCCACCTCGCGGTTGAAACCAGGGTGCGGCAACGCGAACCGGAAGTCGATCCCGGCGTCGGCGAGGATCTTGTTCCACCGGTTGACCCCGGTCTGGCAGTCCGCGGTGTACTCGCCGCGCAGGTCGAGGTTCAGCAGCAGGATGGCCTGCAATTCCTCGGACGTCCAGGTCCCGTCCTCGCGCGGCCGGTCGAGCAGACGGCTGTCGTCGGTGAGTTTGTGGTCGTCCTTGCGTCGCGTCTCCTGCCAGCGGCCTTTGAGCCCGGCGGTGTAGTAGTTCGCCGCGTTCGTCGACGTCTCGCTGCCGAACAGGTCGAGCGACACCGTGTAGTGGAAGTTCAGGTATCGCTGGATCAGGTCGAGCGGAATCCCGCCGTGCGAGGCGATGTCGTACGTGTCGTGCTCGCGGATCAGCTCCGCACTGCGCTGCACCACCCGGTCGACGCCGGTGGTGCCCACCATCATGTGGTGCGCCTCCTCCTTGAGCATGAACTCGCAGGTGCGCGACAGCGGGTCGAACGAGCTTTCCTTCAACGTGCCGAGCTGGTATTTCCCATCGCGGTCGGTGAAGTAGGTGAACATGTAGAACGCGAGCCAGTCGGCCGTCTCCTCGTTGAACGCGCCGAGGATGCGCGGCGCGTCCGGGCTGCCGGAGTTGCGCAGCAGCAGGCCTTCGGCCTCGTCCCGGCCTTCGCGGCCGAAGTACGCGTGCAGCAGATACACCATCGCCCACAGGTGCCGCCCCTCCTCCACATTCACCTGGAAGAGATTGCGCAGGTCGTACAGCGACGGCGCGGTGAGCCCGAGCAACCGCTGCTGCTCGACCGACGCCGGTTCGGTGTCGCCCTGGATCACGATCAGCCGCTGCAAGTCGGCGCGGTACTCGCCGGGCACCTGCTGCCACACCGGTTCGCCCGCGTGCTCGCCGAACGCGATCCGCCGGTCCGGCTCCCGCTCGGCGAGGAAGATGCCCCAGCGGTAATCCGGCACGTTGACGTGGTCGAAGTGCGCCCAGCCGTCGCGGCCGACGCTCACCGCGGTGCGCAGGTACACGCCCTCGGTTTCCAGCGTGGGGCCCATTTCGCCCCACCAGTTCATGAATTTCGGCTGCCAGCCCTCCAACGCGCGCTGCAGCCTCCGGTCGTCGGCGAGGTGCACGTTGTTCGGGATTTTGGCGTCGTAGTCGATCTTTTCGGGCATCGGTTCAGACCCGCTTCCTGTCGAAGACCGCCTTCTGCCCGGTGCCGTAGCGCCGCAGTGCGCCCTCCGGCCCGGAGGCGTTCGGTCGGGTGAAGATCCAGTTCTGCCAGGCGGTCAGCCGCCCGAAGATCTTGGTTTCGAGCGTTTCCGGGCCGACGAACCGGTGGTTCGCCTCCATCCCGGTGAGCGCGTCCGGCGACAGCGAAGCCCGGCCCTCCAGCGCGATCCGGATCTCGTCCTCCCAGTCGAGATCGTCCGGAGCGTCGGTGACCAGGCCGAGTTCGACGGCTTCGGCTGCGCTCAGCGGACGGTCGCGTTCGCGAGCCAGCCACGTCAGGTGGTCGTCGTCGCCGTAGAACCGCGACTCGAGCCGAGACAGGCCGTTGCCCATCGGGAAAACGCCGAAATTGGCTTCGGACAAGGTGATCGACGCCCGTTCCGGCGAGTCTTCATCGTCAATCGGCGGACCGTCCAGCAGGTACTGCCGGTCCGCCGCGAAGGCCAGCTCAAGCAGGCTGCCCGCGAAGCAACTGCCCGGTTCGATCAACGCGATCAAGGTGCGGCTGGTGACGTCCAGCCGCTTCAGCGTGCGCTTGTAGTAGTGCAGGATTTCGTTGCTCAGCCAGTCTTTCCCGCTGAGCACGACCTCCTCGTGCGCGAGCACCGCCTCCGGATCGCCTTCGGTGCGCAGCACCCAGGTGCCGAGGTCCGGTTCGTTCGTGCGCAGCCGCAGGATCGCGTCGTCCAGCTCGCGGGTCAGCCGCAGCAGCCAGCCGTCCAGCTCCGGTTCCCCGGAGGGACCGAGCACGGTGAGCGTGACCAGCGAGTTCGGCCGGTCATAGCCGACGCGAATGTGCCGGTACTCGATCCCGTCGTCGGTGATCGACGGCTCCAGCGGCGCGAGTTCGATCCCCTGCTCGGCGGGCAGCCGGTCGGATTCGGCGGCCAGTTCGTGCGCCCGCGACAGCACCTTCTCGCGGAACCCGACGCGCGGCACCAGCTCGTCCACCAGCCGCCAGTCCACCGCGGTCCGGCCTTTGACCCCGTCCGGCCGCGTGGCGAACACGTCCGCGAGATCCCGGCGGACGCGCCGTTTGTCGACCACCCGGGTCAGCCCGCCGGTGCCGGGCAGCACGCCGAGCAGCGGTACCTCGGGCAGCGCGACGGTCGACGAGTTGTCGTCCACCAACAAGATCTTTTCGCAGGCCAGCGCGATCTCGTAGCCACCGCCGGCGCAGCTGCCGTTCACCGCCGCGACGTAGGTCTGGCCGGAGAACTCAGTGGCGTCCTCGATGCCGTTGCGGGTCTCGTTGGTGAACTTGCAGAAGTTCACCTTCCACTCGTGCGGAGACGCGGCGAGCATCCGGATGTTGGCCCCGGCGCAGAACACCTTGTCCTTGGCGCTCGTCACGATCACCGCGCGCACCTGCGGATGTTCGAACCGCAGCCGCTGCGTGGCGTCGTAAAACTCGATGTCCACGCCGAGGTCGTACGAGTTCAGCTTCAGCTCGTACCCGGGCACGAGGCCGCCCTGCTCGTCGACGTCCATCTCCAGCCAGGCGACCTCGCCGTCGACAGTCAGCCGCCAGTGCCGGTACGTGTCCGGATGCCGCTCGAACGTGACAGGTGTGGTGGTGGTCACGTCCTCGATTGTCTACATGGTTTCTACGAACGTCAATGTTGTGTAGACATTTGCCCGGCGACGCTCACCCGGTTGAGCCGCGTCGCCGCCCAGCAGACGAATACCCACAGCGCGATCGCCGCGAACGTGTCGGTGAAGATCGTCGCGAACCAGAACGCCGGGATCTGGGGCACGCCGACCAGGAAGTGCCCCGCGCTGGCCAGCCCGGACAGCGAGTAGACCAGCAGGAATGCCAGCGATCGCCAGTACTGGCCGCGCACGTAGGCGCGATAGCCGAGCGCGCCGAACGCGGTGAAAACGACCCAGCTCAAGGCCACCACGATCTGCGCGACCGGCACGCTGATGCCCGGCACCTGCGGGTAGTCGGCGGCGCGCACGACGTTGTGGGTGTAGTGCAGGACTGTGCTGGCCAGGGTGAACGCCAGAATCACCCGCAGCGGGCCGAGTCCCTTCTCGCGCAGAACGTCCATGCCGCTCGCCCCCTTGCGATTTGATAGAGCGCTCTAGCGGGAGGGTACTACCCACGCTCCGCTCAGACCAGATCGCGCAACGCGCGAAGCGTGCGCAGGGTCGTCTCGACGTCTTTCTCAGACAGGCCCGAAGCGACGGCATCCGCCCATTCGGCCTGCCGAGAGCCCAGGATTCGCAGCGCGGCCCGCGCTTTGGCGGTCAACCGCAGCAGCGGCGCACGAGCGTCCGCCGGGTTGTCGGCACGGGAGAGCATTCCGTCTCGCAGCAGGCGATTCACCGTCTCCTGCACGCTTTGCCGCCTCAGCCCGCGCCGCCGAGCCAGCTCCGCCGCGGTCGCGGGACCGTCTTCGAGGAAGCCGACGACCTGCCATTGCGCAGCGGTCAATCCCGCTTCCGCGGTGAGTGCGTCGCCGGCGGCCAGCAGCGCGCCATTGGCCACGAAGACCTCGTTGACAAGCTGCGTAAGGGTTTCCGCGCGGGACGTCCTCGAGGTCATGCGTGCTAGTGTTCCATTTCGACAGGCACCTGTCGAAACCAAGGGGGACACACATGGACATGCCCGTCGTCGGAGCCGCGCACGAAGCCCTTGCCGCACTCGTCGGAGACTGGTCCGGCACCGAAGAACTCGCCGCCGCGCCCTGGGCTCCCGCCTCGACGGCCACCGCGACCTGCAGTTATCGCCGCGCGCTCGACGGATTCGCCGTGCTGGAGGACTACGTCCAGACCCGCGAAGACGGCTCGCGAATGCTGGGCCACCACGTCTTCACCGTCGACCCGGCGACTGGCGACACCCTGTGGTTCGGCTTCGACAGCTACGGCTTCCCGCCCGCGTCTCCCGCACGCGGCGGCTGGCGCGACGGCACCCTGCACCTCGAAAAGCAGACCGAACGCGGCGTCGCGATCCACCGGATCACCCCGGAAGGGGACGTCCTCACCCACGAAATCGACGTCCGCCTCGGGTCCGACGACGATTTCCGCCCGTTCCTCCGTGCCCGCTACCTCCGGAGTGCGCGAGACTGACCCCATGACCGAGCAGACCCTCGAAGCAGACGGCATCACCCTGTGCCACGAATCGTTCGGCGATCCGTCCGCGCCGCCGTTGCTGCTGGTGATGGGCCTCGCCGCGCCGATGATCTGGTGGGACGACGAGTTCTGCGCCCAGCTCGCCGAGGCCGGCTTCCACGTGCACCGGTTCGACAATCGCGACGTCGGGCGTTCGCAGTGGTGGACCGGCCGGGCCAGCCTTCCGCTCGCGTACTTCCTGCGCTCCGCGCCGTACTCGCTCGGCGATCTGGCCGACGACGCGGGCAAGCTGCTCGACGCGCTCGGCATCGAAAGCGCGCACGTGGTCGGCACGTCGATGGGCGGGATGATCGCGCAGGAGTTCGCGATCCGGCACCCGGAGCGGGTGCGGACGCTGACCTCGATCATGTCGACCACCGGCGCGCGCACCGTCGGCCTGCCCAGCCCGCGGGCCGCGCTCGCGATGCTGGCCCCGGGACCACGCACGCGCGAGGACTACGTGACGCAACTGGTGCGCACGTCAAGGCTGATCGGCTCGCCCGGTTACGTGTTCGACGAGGACCATTTCCGCCAGCGCGCGGAACGCACGTACGACCGCGGCCTCAACCCGGCGGGCGTGTTCCGGCAGCTCGCCGCGATCCTGTCCTCCCGCGACCGGACCGCCGATCTGCGCCGCCTTTCCTTGCCGTCCTTGGTGATCCACGGTACGGCCGACCCGCTGGTGCACGTGTCCGGCGGTCGCGCGACCGCCCGCGCACTCGGTGCCGACCTCGACCTCGTGCCCGGCATGGGACACGACCTGCCGCGCGAAGTGTGGCCGCGCGTGATCGCCGGGATCAAACGGCTCGCTACCCGCTGATCGTCACCGAACCCAGGTTCGAGAAATGCGCGGCGACGCGAGATCCGGGGCGCAGTTCGACGGCGTCGGTCATCCCGCCGGTCAGCACGAGCCAGCCCGGTTCCAGCGCCAATCCGCGCGCGGCCAGGGAATTCGCCGCCAGTGCCAACGCCTCGGCCGGGTGCCCTTGCACGGCGGCACCGGTCGCGGTGTCGACGATCTGACCGTCCACTTCGAGCAGCGCGGCTTCCAGCGAAAGGTCCAAAGAGGACGGTGGACGGCCGACCGAGCCGAGCCCGAACAGCGCTGACGAGCCGTTGTCCGCGACGACGTCCGGCAACGTGAAACGGTAGTCGCGGTAACGGCTGTCGATGATCTCAATTCCGCCGTATACCTGGGAAACCGCGCCGAGAGCGGTAGCCGCGGTGACGCCCGGGCCGGCGAGCCGCTCGCCGAGCACGAACACCAGTTCCGGTTCCGCGCGCGGGTGGATGAGCTGCGGCGTCGGCGCGCCCGCGGGCAGCACCATCGCGTCGGTCAGCCATGCGAGCAGGGGTTCCGCGACGCCCATCCGCTGCTGTTTCGCCCGCGACGTCAGCCCGAGCTTCACCCCGATCAGCGTCTCACCGCGTTCCTGACGCAGCCGCAGGGCTTCGTCCTGGATCGCGTACGCGGTGGCGAGATCCAGGTCCGGCCAGGTGTCGGTGAGCTGCGCGCTCTCTTCCGTCCGGTTGAGCAATTCCTGCGCTGCGGCGGCGATATCGGCGGTCACTTTTCCTCCTCCGGAGCGAACACCGCGGTCACGCTGCCCAGGCCGGCCATGGTCGCCACGACAGTGTCGCCGGGGCGGACGGTCTGCGCGGCGGTCATCGAACCGGGCAAGACGACGTGGCCGGGCTCCAGCGTCACGCCGAGCGGGCCGACGGTGTTGGCCAGCCACACCAGCGCGTTGATCGGCGAACCCAGCACCGCGCCGCCCGCGCCGGTGGCCGCGAGCTGGCCGTTGACGTGCAACGTGCAGCCGGCGAGCCGCAGGTCGACGTCACGCAGGTTGGTCGGGCTGCTGCCGAGGATGACGCCGCCGGAGGACGCGTTGTCCGCGACGGTGTCGAAGATCGAGATTTTCCAGTCGCGGACCCGCGAATCGACGATCTCCAGCGACGGAAGCACGAAGTCGACCGCGCGGACGGCGTCAGCGACGGTCACGCCCGGACCGCGCAGCGGCGCGCCGAGCACGAACGCGATCTCCGGTTCGATGCGCGGCTGCAGGAACCGCGTCGTCGGGATCGGCTGGTGTTCGAGCAGGAACATCGAGCTGGTGAGGTGCCCGAAGTCGGGCTGGTTCACACCCATCTGGCGCTGCATCGCGGCGGAGGCGAGGCCGACCTTGTGGCCGCGCACCACGTCGCCCGCCGCCACCCACGCGCGCACTTGCTCCTGCTGCACGCGATAGGCGTCTTCGATGGTGCCGTCGGGGAAGGTCTTCACGAGCGGATCGATCGGCTCGTGGCGCTCGTACGCGCTCGTCAGCAGCGCGACGGCGTCCTGCAGCTCAGCGGGTTCCACGGGCCGAACTTTGCCTGACCGCGCGGCTTGAGCCAACCCGCTCGTTCCATTCACCGGTACGAGCTACTTCTCTCGCTCGATAACCTCTTGCGCGCGAGAGTTTGTCGGCGTATCGTTCTCCGTGTTGGCTCCCAGAGAGGACGTGACCCGAAATGGCACCCACCGAGACCGAAGTCGCCCAGCTCGCGCAGGCCCGCGACCGGCTGCGGGACCAGCACCTGCACCCCGCGTCGGAGCGCCCGGCGACCGTGGGCCGCGGCATCCACCACACCGCGCTGCTCTCCAGCGACGTCGAGCGGACGATCACCTTCTACCAGGACATTCTCGGCTTCCCGCTCACCGAACTGATCGAAAACCGCGACTACCCGGGGTCGAGCCACTTCTTCTTCGACGTCGGCAACGGCAACGCGGTCGCGTTCTTCGACCTGCCCGGCCTCGACCTGGGCCCGTACGCGGAGGTGCTCGGCGGACTGCACCACCTGGCCCTGTCGCTCACCCCGGAAGCCTGGGCGGGCGCGCGCTCCCGGCTCGACGCGGCTGGCGTGAAGTACCAGGAAGAGAGCGGCACGTCGATCTACTTCGCCGACCCGGACGGCGCCCGGATCGAACTGATCGCGGACGACCTCGGCGAGATGTACGGGTCGAAGATCGGCTGAACCACTGGACTCGGTGCGTCGCCGGGTTCAGAGTGTGGGCCCATGGGCGACTGGGCGGCTTCGCGGCAGAAGGCACGGCTCGACCGGCGGGAAGCGATCGACGAACTGATCGCGCAGGTCCGCTTCGAGGTGCGGCTGCACCTGGCGGAACCGACCGCGGTGAGCCGGTACGACGACCTCGCCGAGGTTTTCGCCCTCGGCCACGGCGAGTGCGCCGCGTTGCTGGCTCACCGCCGTTTGCTGCCTTGGTGGGAGCGACGGCTGCTTATGCGATTCGCGCGTCGGCTGCATGGCCGTGCGATCGTGGGCAGCGTTTTCGATGTACCAGCGGGCGCGGGTGTTGTTCAGGCTTTCCGAGTCGAAATCGCCCGTCTCCTTCCCGACCCGGGCGACACCGGCGCCCGGTATGACGTGCAGGGACGCGGTCTGCTGACGGTTTTCCGCCTCGCGCTTGGTGCCCGCGGCGAGGCTTGGCCAGACCGGCACGAGGTCGCGTCCACTGTCGCGCGCAATGTTCTGGTGTGCAGTTCCGCGTTCCTGCGACGGTCGCCGTGGCAGGTGCTGTGGCCGGTCTATCGCGTGCGCGGCCTGCGGTTGTGGCGGCTGTGACCGTCGTGGAATCCCTGGCTGTGCTGGGATGTTGAGGAGAGTATGAAGCCCGAAGAAATCCTTGCCAGCGCGCGCACGATCGCGGTCGTCGGCCTGAGCCGCGACCCGGGCAAGGCCGCGCACGGCGTACCGGCTTCCCTGCAGGCGCACGGGTTCCGGATCATCCCGGTGCATCCGTCGGCGACCGAACTGCTCGGGGAGAAGGTGTACCGGTCACTGGAGGACATTCCGGAGCCGGTGGATCTGGTGGACGTCTTCCGTCCGGCCGGGGAAGCGCCGGACATCGCGCGTTCCGCGGTCGCGATCGGGGCTAAGGCGTTGTGGTTGCAGCAGGGAATCGTGTCGGCGGAGGCGCGGCAGATCGCTTCTGATGCCGGGCTGGAGTATGTCGAGGATCGGTGCACTGCTGTTGTGCGAGCAGTGGCGGGGATTTCAGTGGCTTAGCCTCGCGAACGCTTGGGAACGCCCAGGTTTCACGATGAAGTCCGCGATGATTTGTGCACATTCTCTAGGACTGTGCAGTGACGTGTCGCATTCTAGGTCGTAATCGTTGTGGGCGTGCACGATCGGATATTGCCGCTCCGTCAGCCCGGCGGGGCGGTCGCCTCGCGCTTGCTCACGCCGTCGCAACTCCGGCAGCGGGCAGTGCACGCCCACGAACGTGACTTCCTGCGCCCGCAACACTTCCAGGCAGTCGGCAAGCCAGTGTGGCCGAAGCACGTGGTCGGCGATCACACCGTTTCCCGCCGCCGCGAGACCGGCCAGCATTCGGTGGTAGCCGAGCACGGTCCGCTCAAAAACCTCGTCGAACTCAGGTGTGCCGAACTCGGGCGTCTGGGTCCGCGATCGCATGCTGTTGACCGCATCCCTCGGGACCAGGAAATACGGCCCCGGCAGCAAATCCAGCAACTCCGTCGCGATACTCGACTTGCCGGAACTGGACGTGCCATTGAGGAAAACGACGTGCCCGCTCATCCGACGAGCCGGTACCCCACCCCGCGCACCGTCTCAATCGTCCGCGTCCCGAACGGCGCGTCGATCTTCCGCCGCAAATACCCGACGTAAACCTCGACCACATTCTCGTCGCCCTCGTAATGCGCGTCCCAAACATGACCGAGAATCTCGTTCTTGGTCAACGCCGCCCCCTGCCGACGCAACAAAAACTCCAGCAACCCGAACTCGCGCGCGGTCAGCTCGATCCGCGTCTCTCCT
The DNA here is from genome assembly GCF_053587275.1 of Amycolatopsis sp. NPDC003676. Taxonomy (NCBI): domain Bacteria; kingdom Bacillati; phylum Actinomycetota; class Actinomycetes; order Pseudonocardiales; family Pseudonocardiaceae; genus Amycolatopsis; species Amycolatopsis sp. NPDC003676. Next base: position 81,473 of record NZ_JBSFNS010000017.1, on the reverse strand, counting down.
CTGTGGACAGTGCGCGCGGCCGGGTCGAGCTGCAGATCCCCGGCGGTCAGCACCGCCGGACGGGCGGGCGCACCCCGCCGAAGCAGCGCACGCAACCGAGCCAGCAAAACGACGAACGAGAACGGTTTCGACAGATAATCGTCCGCGCCGAGGTCGAATGCGTCCGCCTCGTCGTACTCGCCGTCCTTCGCCGTGAGCATCAGCACCGGCGTCCAATTCTCCGCTGCCCGCAAGCGTTTCAGCACTTCGTAGCCGGAAAGCTCGGGAAGCATGATGTCGAGCACCACGGCGTCGTAATCGTGCTCCATCGCCGACCAGAGCCCGTCCCGCCCGGTGTGCGCGACGTTCACCGTGAATCCCTCGGCGACCAGGCCGCGGCGAAGGGTTTCGGCGAACTCCAGTTCGTCCTCCACGATCAGCAACCGCATGCTCAGTCCTCCTCGATCCGGGGCAGTTCGATGCTCGGCAGTTCGATCACGAAGTGCGCGCCCGGGTAGCTCGGGTCGGCGACGTCGACGTACCGCGCGCGGCCGCCGTGCCGGGCCGCGATGCCGGCCACGATCGACAGGCCGAGCCCGGTGCCGCCGCGCCGTCGTGACGCGTCCAGCCGCACAAACCGCTCGAACACTCGCTCCCGGTCCTCCTCGGCGACGCCCGGGCCGTCGTCGCTCACCTCCACCACGACCATCTCATCTTGCACCGAACTCGCAATCCGGATCCGCTCACGCGCGTGCCCGCAAGCGTTGTCGACGAGGTTGCGTACGGCGCGACGCAGCTGCGCCTCGCTGCCGCGCACCTTCGCCGGTCCCGCGCGCACTTCGATCTCGACAGCCGCTTCGCCGCGTACGCGTTCGGCTTCGGCGCGGACGATGTCGTCTAGATCGACTTCAGTGCGCGCGGGCCGGTCTGTGGCGTCGTCGGTGCGTGCGAGCATCAGAAGGTCGTCCACCAGCTCTCGCAGGCGCGCGGTCTCGCGAGTGATCACGGGTACCAGTTCGTCGGTGGTCTCCGGGTGCTGGCTAGAAACGTCGAGGGCGGTGCTGATGGTCGACAGCGGCGAGCGCAGCTCGTGACTCGCGTCGGCGACGAAGCGGCGTTGCGCGGCCTGCGCCGACCCAAGCCGTTCGAGCATCTCGTTGAGCGTGACAGCGAGCCGGTGCACCTCGTCGCCACCAGGAGGCAGCGGTACGCGCAAGGCGAGGTCGCGGGTCGAGATCTCGGCGACAGTGCGCCGCATCCGCTCAACCGGTCGCAGTGCGGACCCGACAGAGCGGTACACCGCGAAGCCGGCGATCCCGAGCAGCGGCAGCGAAATCAGCCCTAGAAGCAGCGTAAGCCGCGCAGACGCTTCGGTGACTGGCTCAAGCGACCGTGCCGAGATGACGGTGAACGGTCCACCCGGTCCGTTGACGCCTTCCGAGACCAAGCGATAGTCACTGCCGTCGCCATCTAAGCCGAGCGGCAGCGTTTCGACGGTTTCTTGTCCTGGGGCCGGGCGCGCGGCGGTGATGGCCGGACGGCCGACAATCGCCGGGTCACTCGCGATTGGCGTGCTTCGCGGCCCGAGAACCTGCGTAACTGCTTCAGTGTCACCAGTGCTCGCGACGTCGCTTGGCGACAGGTCTCGCGCGCCCGCGCGCACGAGTTGGACAGCAACCTGCCGCGCGGTACTGCGCGCGCTTTCAGTGACGCTTCGGTCGAGCGACTGCTGCAGCAGGAGTACCACGACAACGCACGCAGTCGCGATGGCAAGCGCGAGCGCGAGCACGGCAACCCCGGTTGTCCGCATCCGGACGCCTGCTGCAGCGAGAATTCTCACGCACGCAGCGTAACGAGCGCGGAGTGACGTCATCGGGCGCGGCGGGCTGCCAGCCGTTCCGAGCGGAGAGTGTCCACCTCAGTCAGGTCCAACGGCTTCAGCGCGTGGCCCAGCACCCACGACAACAGCAGGTCAGCCAGCTCGGGGTTGCGCGCCAGCGCCGGGCCGTGAAGGTAAGTCCCCACGACGTGGTCGGTGACCGCGCCCTCGGTGCTGTCGCCGTTGCCGGTGCCCCGGACGACGCGGCCCAGCGGCACGCTGCCCGGACCGAGCACGCTCGCGCCCTGATGGTTCTCGAAGCCGGTCAGCGGCGTCTCGAGCAGATTCGGTTCGACGATCAGCTCGGCCACCGCGCGCTGCTGCGCCGGCTCGGTGACGAGGTCGAGCAGCCCCAGCCCGGCGTGTTCGATGCCGTCGACGCCGCGGAAGCGCGTGCCAAGGATCTGCAGGCCTGCACACACCCCGAAGACCGGACGGCCCGCGTCCGCCGCGCTCCGCAGCCCCGCCGAGTCGCGCAGGAAGTCCGCGGCCAGCACCTGCGCCATGTCCTCGCCGCCGCCGAGCAGGTAGAGGTCCAAAGTGGACGGTACCGCGGAGTCGAGCGAGACCGGCACCACCTCGGCGTCGTAACCCCGCCACTGCAAGCGTTTGCAGAGCACCTGTGCGTTGCCGGAATCGCCGTACGTCCCCAGTACCTCGGGCAGCAGCAGGCCAATGCCGACGGTCGAATCAGACATCAGGCAACCGGTCGACCAGATCGCGGAAGGCGGTGTAGTTCGCGACGAGCTCGACCCCGCCCGGCGGCAGCGTGTCGATCGCGCTCACCGGGTCCGGGGCCGACCAATGCGGCACCTCGGCGTAGCAAAGCCGCACCGCGAGGTCCGCGCACCGCTCGCCGGCGACGACGACCTGACGGCCGCGCAAGCGCTCGAAGTGCACGTCCCAGAGCCACGACAGGTCGCGGCCGTCCGCCTCGTGCGCGTTGACCGCGACGACGACCGGGGTGTCCTCGTCGAGCACGCGCAACGTTTCGGCCCATCCAGCCGGGTTTTTCGCAAGCATGAGCCGCACCGAGTGCCGGGTGCGGCGAATCGTGCGGTACCGCCCGCCGATATCGGTGATCGTGCGCAGCCGGGCCGCGGCGGTGTGCGGCGGCACGCCGACGCAATGCGCGGCGGCGAGCGCGAGAGCGGCGTTGGCGCGGTTGGCCTCGCCGGGCAGCCGCAGGTCGAGGTCCACCTGCCGTCCCCCGGGCGTGTGGACCAGGTCGCCGTCGAGGGTCCAGGTCGGCTCCGGTCGGGCGAAAGCACAGACCGCGCAGCGCCATTCGCGATCGGTGTGGGTGATCGCGCCGCCGCAGCGGGGACAGGAGACGGAATCGCCCGACCAGCGCCGTCCGGTGCCGACCCACACCGGGCGGGCCGCCGCCGAGGCCGCGGAAGTGACCAGGACGTCGTCGCAGTTCGCGACCACGACCGTGCGCGACAGCCCGGCGAACGCGGCGCGGAGGTCGCGCTCCATCATCCGGACCTCGCCGACGCGGTCGAGCTGGTCCCGGCTGAGGTTGAGCAGCACGAGCGCCGCGGGCTGCACCTGCTCGGCCACCCACGGAACGTAGGTTTCGTCCACCTCCAGCACCGCGTACGGCGCTTCAGGGGCTGCGGCGAGCGCGGCCACCAGACCGTCGGGCATGTTCGCGCCGTCGCCGTTGTGCGCGACTTCGGCGAGCGCTTCGAGCGCGCGGGTGAGCATCAGCGACGTGGTGGTTTTGCCGTTCGTGCCGGTGACTATCACGACCGTGCGATCGCGGCCGAGCCTGCGCAGCGCCTTGGGGTCGAGCCGCAGCGTGACGCGGCCGCCGATCACCCCGCCGCGGCCCAGCCGGGCGGTACGGGAAAACCACGCGGTCAGCCGCCCGGCGGCGACCGACGCCCGGGTGCGCAGACGTGTGGACATCACCCAAACCGTGCGGCACGGGCGCTGTGATTTTCCTGAGAGGGTGACTCCAGTCTCCGTTACCCTTTGTAAGCAGTCTTACCGATCGGAGGTTGAACCATTCGGCGCAACCTTGACCTTGCCGAATGACAGAGTTCGGTCAAGATCTTCCGTCCATACATCGGAGGTGTTAGCGTCCAACCCCGCTTGATGGCACCACGCACCGGTGACCGGGAACGCAGAGCGACAGGCGGAGGGCGAACGTGGACGCAGCAGTACGCGGGCTGGACCAAAGCGGCACCCTGGAGCGCGGGCTGGCGGTGCTCGAACACGTCGGGCAGCACCAGGAAATCTCCACGAACGCGCTCGCCCGGCAACTGGGCCTTTCGCGCAGCGCCGCTTACCGGATCGTCGGCACCCTGAAGCGGCTGGAGTACCTGGAGGCAGACACCGTCACCGGACGCGTGCGGCTCGGCACCCGGCTGGTCGAACTGGGCGCCCGCGCGATGGCGGCAACCGACCTGCACCGCTGCGCGCCGCGGTATCTCACCGCACTGGCCGAACGTTCCGGGGAGACGACGTACCTCGCCGTGCCGGACAACGACGCGATGGTCTACGTCGCGACCGAACGCAGCGCCAGCGCGGTCACGCTCTCCTGCCGTCTCGGCACTCGGCGGCCGCAGCACGCGACGTCGCTGGGCAAGGCCTGGCTGGCGGCGTTGCCGGAGGCCGATCGGGTGGAGCGAGTGCGCCGGATGAAGCTGGACAGCCTCACTCTCAAGACCATCAACGACCCGGTCCGGCTGCTGGACGAACTGGCGCGCACCCGGCGTCGCGGCTGGGCCGTCGACGACCTGGAAAACGAGCCGGACGTCGGCTGTGTCGCGGCGGCCGTGCGGGACCACTCGGGCCGTCCGATCGCGGCGATCAGCGTCGCCGGACCGGCTCCCCGGGTGATGCGCCGGGCGGACGAACTGGGCGCGACGGTGGCCGGGACGGCGGCGGCGTTGTCGATGCGGCTGGGATACGTGCGCAACCGCTGAGTCTTTCCAGCCTTTCACCGGATCGGGTTGGGTGACCTGCTTCCGGTACTGCTACCAGCGGAAACAGGTTATCCACAGGCGTGTCGACTTGTGGACAACCCTGGGGATGGCTGTCTGCGGGCGCGGGAATTGTCGGGGCGGTGGTGGACCGTTCCCGGCATGAAGATCACTCCCGCACCGCACGGTGCTCAGTTACCTCGTTCCCGCTTCCAGCTTGCTGCACGACTCGGCCCGCGCCAGAAGCAGCGCGCGCTCCCGCTCGTTGCCGGTCATCTTCGCCGCGCGCTCGAACTCGGCGCGCGCCTCGTCCCGGCGGCCGAGCTTGTACAGAAAGTCGCCGCGCACGCTCGGCAGCAGGTGGTAGTTCTTCAGCGCGGGCTCCGTCAGCAATTTGTCCACCAGCACCAGCCCGGCTTCCGGCCCCTCGGCCATCGAGACCGCGACGGCCCGGTTCAGCTCGATCACCGGAGACGGCGTGAGCTGCGCCAGTCCCGCGTACAACGCCGCGATGCGGGCCCAGTCGGTCTCGTCCGGCGTCACCGCCACGGCGTGGCAGGCGGCAATCGCGGCCTGCGCGGAATACGGCCCGTACGTGCCGTCCGCCAGCCGTTCGGACCGGGCCAGCGCGGTGAGGCCGCGCTGGATCAGCAGGCGGTCCCAGCGGCTGCGGTCCTGGTCCATCAGCAGCACCGGTTCGCCGTTCGGGCCGGTGCGCGCCGCCGAGCGCGACGCCTGGATCTCCATCAGCGCCACCAGGCCGTGCACCTCCGGTTCACCCGGCATCAGACCGGCCAGCACCCGGCCGAGCCGCAACGCGTCCTCGCACAGGGCAGGCCGCATCCAGTCGTCGCCGCGTGTGGCGGAGTAGCCCTCGTTGAAGATCAGGTAGATCACTTCGAGCACGGCGGGCACCCGCGCGACGCGCTCGTCGCCGACCGGCGTCTCGAACGGCACCTTGGCCTCGACGAGCGTCTTCTTCGCCCGCACGATGCGTTGCGCGACAGCGGATTCCTTCACCAGGAAAGCGCGGGCGATCTCGTCGGTGCTGAGCCCGCCGAGCATGCGCAGCGTGAGCGCCACCCGCGCTTGGGTGGACAGCACCGGGTGGCACGCGGTGAACACCAGCCGGAGCAGGTCGTCCTCGATCTGCTCGTCGTCGAGCACCGCGTCGAAGTCGGGCAGCACGCCCTCGCCGAGCTGTTCGGCCTCCCGGCCGATCTCGTCGAGTTTGCGGCCGAAGGTTTCGTTGCGCCGGAACAGGTCGATGGCCCGCCGCTTGGCGATGGTCATCAGCCAGGCGCCCGGGTTGCGCGGCACGCCGGTCTCCGGCCATTGTTCGAGCGCGGCGACCAGCGCGTCCTGGGCCAGCTCCTCGGCGAGGCCCACGTCGCGGGTCATCCGCGCGAGACCGGCGATCACCCGCGCCGACTCGATCCGCCAAACGGCCTCTACCGCACTTCGCGTGTCCACCGGCCCATCAGACCGGGCCCGCCCGCCCGAGGCAACCCTCGGGCGGGCGCGGCGTCAGAGCTCGGCCGCCATCGGCCGGATCTCGACGGTGCCCGCCTGCCGGTCCGGGTTGGGCGCCCGCTTCATCAGCTCGACGATCTCGGCGAGCGACTCCCCCTCCAGAATCCACACGCCCGCGACCAGTTCCTTGGTCTCGGCGAACGGGCCGTCGACCACGCTGGGCGCGGCCTCCCCGTCGAACCACAGCAGCCGGGCGCCTGCCGAGCTCGGCGTCAGCCCGGCGGCCTGCACGAGGTGGCCGGATTCGGCGAGCTCGGCGTTGAACTGGCCCATCTGCTCGATCAATTCGGCGCTGGGCGCGGCTCCCGCTTCGGATTCCTTGCTGGCTTTCACCAGCACCATGAACCGCATCAGTTCTGCGCAGCCTGCTCGCGCACCTTCGCCTCGGCGTCCCGCAGTTCCGGGGTGAGGTTGTCGCCGAAGTCGTCGGCCTCGAAGATCCGCCGGATCTCGATCTCGTGGTGCGCGCCGTCGGTGTTGGGCACGCGCTTGATCCACTCCACGGCTTCCTCGAGCGAACGCACCTGGAGGATCCAGAACCCGGCGATCAGCTCCTTGGTCTCGGCGAACGGACCGTCGACCACGCTGGGCTCGCTGTCGCCGGAAAACTTCACCCGCGCGCCCTGGGAGCTGGGGGCCAGTCCCTCGCCCGCGAGCATCACGCCGGCCCGCACGAGTTCCTCGTTGAACTTGCCCATCTCGGCGAGCAGTTCGGTGCTCGGCATCTGGCCCGCTTCGCTCTCTTCGCTGGCCTTCATGATCACCATGAATCGCATCTTCGGTACCCCTTCGCTCTCGGCTTGCCTTCACCCCTGCGTCGAACGGGCCGCGGCCGGATCGACAAGGTCCTCAAACTTTTTTCCCCGCCGCGAAACTAGCAGGTCAGGCGAGCTTCGGCGGACAAAACAGGCATGGGAGAATCGTCGTCCGTGGCAGTACTCCCCGAACCTCTCCGCGCCGCCCTCGACGAAGAGCTCGGCCGGTTCCCCGAATCCCGGCTCGCGCAGGCCGTGGACCGGCTCAGCAAGCGTTATCGACAAGGCGACTCGGCAAGCTCGCCGATCCTCTCTTCGGAGCTGGATGTCGCCGCGTACGCCGGATACCGGATGCCAGCGACGTACGCGGCAGTCAGCGCGGTGCTGGGCGAGGTGGCTGCCGCCGCGCCCGGGTTCGCCCCGAAGACGCACGTCGACATCGGCGGCGGCACCGGAGCGGCGGTGTGGGCAGCGGCCGATGTCTGGCCGTCGCTGGAGAAGTGCACTGTCCTGGAGCAGGTGGCGGCCGCGCTGGCGCTGGGACGCAAGCTGGCGGCCAAGTCCGACGAGCCGGCCGTCCGCACCGCGGTCTGGCAGCGCGGGCTGGTCGATTCCGCGTCGGCCGCCCCGGAAGCCGACCTGGTCACTCTCTCGTACGTCCTCGGCGAACTGCCCGAACGCGGCCGTGCCGACGTCGTCCGATGGCTCGCCGCGAAAGCCGGAACCGTCGTGCTCATCGAGCCTGGAACGCCGGCTGGATTCGAGCGGATCCGTGCGGCTCGCGAGGTGCTGCGCGAGATGGACCGCAGCGTGGTGGCGCCGTGCCCGCACGACGACGCCTGCCCGATCAAGCCGGGAGAAGACTGGTGCCACTTCTCCGCCCGGCTGCCCCGAAGCGGGGTGCACCGGCGGATCAAGTCCGGCACACTGGGCTTCGAGGACGAAAAGTATTCGTACGTGGCGGCCACGTCGGCACCGGTCGACCGTCCGTCGGCCCGGATCATCCGGCATCCGCGCAAGCACAAAGGGTTCGTGCAACTCGACCTCTGCACAGTCGACGGGCTCGCGCCCGGCACTGTCGTGTCGAAGCGGCACGGCGTGCGCTACCGCGCCGCTCGCGACGCGGAATGGGGAGACGCCTGGAGCGTCGAGTAGCTCGGTTTCTCCCCCTGCGGTGTCTGGTTGGCGGCGTCGGCTCCGACTGTCGGGTGTCAGCGGATCCGAACCGGAGAGGACACCCGATGGACTTTCACGAGCGTTGCGCGGAGATCGTGCGGCAGACGGAACTGATGGCCGCGGCCGTCGAAGGCGCGGACCGGACGGCGCGGGTCGCAGCGTGCCCGGAGTGGAACCTCGGGCAACTGCTCGATCACGTCAGCACGGGGCATCGGTGGGCGGAGGAAACCGTGCGCACGCGGGCCGACCATTGGCTGCCTGCCGACGGACTCCGGAATCCGGTGGACATCCCGCGCCCGGCGTCGTGGCTCGTGGACGGGGCGAAGACGTTGGTGGCGACGCTGCGCGACGCGGGTCCGGACGCGGAGGTGTTCACGCCAGTACCGAACGGGCCGCCGAGAGCAGCGTTCTACGCGCGCCGATTCATGAACGAGACGCTGATCCACCGCGCCGACGCGACCTTGGCCGCGGGCGGGGAATTCACCGTCACGCCCGAAGTCGCGCACGACGCGATGGAGGAATGGCTGGAGCTCGGAGAGCTGGCGCAAGTGCTGGAGTACGTACCCGAACGCCGCGAACTGCTCGGCCCGGACCGCACGATCCACCTCGCGCCGACCGACCACGCGACGTCCTGGACGGTCGATCTCACCGGCGATCATCCGGCCTGGCACCCGGGCCCGCCGGAGAACGCGGCGGTCACCGCGGCCGCGCCGCTGGGCGATCTGCTGCTGATGGTCTACGGCAGGCTGCCGTCGGAGACCGCGCACCGCAGCGGCGACACGGTGTACCTGGACCGCTGGCTTTCGCTCGTCGGCTTCGGCTGATCCGGTCAGTCCCAGCGGATCGGGAGGCTTTTGAGCCCGTTCTGGAAGTTCGACCGCAGCCGGCGGGGTTCGCCCGCGAGCCGGACCTCGCCGAGCTGGTCGAACACCGCCGCGAACAACGCGCGCATCTGCATCCGCGCGAGGTGCGAACCGAGGCAGAAGTGCGGGCCGTGGCCAAACGTCAGATGTTCGCTCGGCGCGCGCGTCACGTCGAAGACATCAGGATCGGGAAAGACCGTCTCGTCGCGATTGGCCGAGGAGAACCACACCACGACCTTGTCCCCGGCCTTGATGTCCACATCGGACAGTCGGGTGTCCTGCGTCGCCGTGCGGCGGAAGTGCATCACCGGCGTGTGCCAGCGCAGCATCTCTTCGACCGCGCCCGGCAGCAGGCTCCGGTCGTCGAGCAGCTTGCGGTACTGCTCGGGGTGCGCGAGCAACGCGGCCATCCCGCCGGGCAGGCCGTTGCGCAGGGTTTCGTTGCCAGCTACGGAAAACAACCAGAAAAGGTTCTCGAACTCCTCAATCGACACGCGGCCGCCGTCGTCGTCCACGTGCTGCATCAGGTTGCTCATCACGTCGTCGCCGGGGTGCGCGCGTTTGTGCTCGCCGAGCGCGTGCGCGTAGGCGTAGAGATCCGGCATTCCGGCGCGGCTGCGCGGATCCGGCATCCGGCCGTCCGGTCCGGGTTCCGGGCGCACGGCCAGCGCGGCACGGGCGAGGTCGGTGACGTCGTCGGCTTTGACGGTCGCGCTCACCGCGTATTCGGCGTCCTGGAAGCCGATCACGCGGTTGCTCCAGTCGAACATCAGCCGGCGGTCCTGCTCGGGAACGCCGAACACCTCGGCGAGCGTGAGCAACGGCAGATCGGCGGCGATGTCCTTGGCGAAATCGCATTCGCCGCGATCGGCCACCACCGCGACGAGATCATGTGCCCAGCCTTCGATCCGCTCCGTGATCCGGCCGACCGCGCGCGGGGTGAACGCTTTCGTGAGCAGCCCGCGCAGCCTGCCGTGCTCGGGCGGGTCCATGTTGAGCATCATCCGGCGCACGTACCGCAGGTCCTCGGCAGTGGCCGGATCACGAATCTGGGTGCCGCCGAGCTGCGACGAAAACACCGCCGGGGTGCGGAGCACGTGCCGCACGTCGGAGTGGCGCAGCACGGCCCAGAAGTCGCCGATCCGCGTCACCGGCGTTTCGCGGCGCAGCCGGGCAAGCAGGTCGTAAGGCACGCCCGTGACGTAGGTGTCCGGGTCGGCGATGACAGCACTCGACACGTTCCGACCCTAGCCCCGAGACCGCCGCCTGCGGAAAGATCCGTCCGGTGGAAAAGCTGAAGCTGCGCGTCACCGGACAAGGCGAACCGCCGGTCCTGCTCCTGCACGGACTCGGTGCCACCGGCGCGGTCTGGGACGGCTTGACCGGTCACCTCGACCGGCGGCTGCTCGCGCCGGACCTGCCCGGCCACGGCGGCTCGCCGCAGCTGCCCGAGTACACGTTCAAGTCGCTCGCGGCAGCAGTCGCCGATGCTCTCGACGAGCCCGGCCCGGTCGCCGTCGTCGGTCATTCGCTCGGCGGTGTTGTCGCACTGGAACTGGCGAGCGGCCGCTACGGCCTCGGTGTCAGCAGCGTGCTGACGGTGGGCATCAAGGTCGAGTGGAGCGAAGACGACCTGGCCCGCGCCGCCGCGATGGCAGCCCGCCCGCCCCGGCTGTTCGAAACCCGAGAGGAGGCCGAAACCGCCTATCTGAAGGTCGCCGGGCTGACCGGCCTGGCTCCGGCAGACCCGGACGGCGTCACCGAAACCGCGGACGGCTGGCGGCTGGTCCTGGACCCGCCCGCCTTCGGCGTCGGCCGCCCGGACCTGCCGAGTCTGCTGGCGGCCGCGCGCTGCCCTGTGGTGCTCGCCACCGGCGAAAACGATCCGATCTGCCGCCCTGAGCAGCTCCGCGCCCTCGTTCCCGAGGCAGTGGTCCTGTCCGGGCTCGGGCACAACGCGCACGTCGAGGATCCAGCCGCGGTGGCGGCGCTGCTCACACCGCGGAGCAGCTGAGCAGGCGCTTAGACTGGCCGGGTGACGACGATCGATCCCGCCCGGACCGGGCTAGACCAGCTGCTGAAGCTCGAACCGCTCGAGCTGAACCTGTTCCGCGGCTGGTGCCACCAGGGTTCGCCGCAGCGGGCGTTCGGCGGTCAGGTCGCGGCGCAGGCGCTCACCGCGGCCGGCGCGACCGTGCCCACCGCGCGGCATGTGCACTCGCTGCACGGTTATTTCATCCGTGGCGGGCGCACCGACATGCCGATCATCTACGAGGTCGAACGCACCCGCGACGGCGGTTCGTTCACCACGCGCCGGGTCGTCGCGATCCAGAACGGCGAGAGCATCTTCAGTCTGTCGGCGTCGTTCCAGACCGAGGCGGAAAGCAGCGCACACCAGGCGCGGATGCCGGACGTCCCGGCCCCGGACGAGGCGGGCGTCGTCGAGCAGGACCGTTCGCCGATCGTCCTGTCCGCCATCGAAGTCCGCTTCGTCAGCAACCCGGAAACCGGCCTGCCCGACACCGGCCGCGGCCCGCGTCAGCAGATCTGGGTCCGAGCGAAAGACGCGCTGCCGGACGCTCCGCTGGCGCACGTCTGCGCGCTCACCTACATCTCCGACATCCGCCTCGCTGGCACCGCTCTGCTGCCCCACCGAGACGACCCGGGCGAACCGCAGCTGACTTCGCTGGACCACGCCGTGTGGTTCCACCGTCCGTTCCGCGCGGACGAATGGCTGCTGTTCGACATGGAAAGCCCCAGCTACGCGAACACCCGAGGCCTGACCCACGGCGAATTCTTCACCACCGACGGGCGGCTGGTTGCCTCAGTGACCCAAGAAGTACTGCTGCGCAGGCGCTGAGCCAGTCCGATGTAGACAGTCAGCCGAGCCGGACCCGCACCGGCCCCGCCGGCTCCGCGGCAGCCTCGGCGACGGGCGCGCGCAGGATCTTCGACAACTGCCACGCTTCAAGCCCGGCGAGCACGGTGTTGGCGACCACCAGCAGCAAATACAACCCGGCCTGCACCGAAAGCCGGAACGGATGCTGGTCGGAAGACCCGGCCAGCAACGAAATATGGCACGCCACAACGACCGCCATCGACACCGCGGACAGCCCGCCGAGCGCGATCAGCAGCGCCCGCAACACCCGGGTGCGCCGCCAGTTCAGGTACCCGGTCTGGACCAGACCCGGCGTGCTGACCATGACCAGCCCGCAGCCGTAACCGGAAAAACCGCCGACGACCCCGCCGCCCGCGACCAGCGCGGTAGTCAGGTGATACGAAACCGGAACCCGGTAGGCGGCGAGGATCGCGGCCACGCACACCAGCAGCCCCAACGGCAGGTGCGGCCAGCCGTACCAGGGAAGCCGGCGCTCCATGCGAAGAATCGCCGGCAGGTCGATGTCGCGGTACGCGTCGGGGTCGCGCAAAGCCATTCGCACCGTTCCTCTCGTCCCGGAAACCCCCGGTGTGTGCGCGGTGACCGGCGAAGCCTAGGGCAGGCCGCCCGGCCGTGCAAAATCCACCTGAACCCGCCCGGGCGAGAGACCGGTTAACCTGCCCCTTGCTTTCGCATCCCGCCTCCGAATTCCGCCGCCGACGGGCGAAGACCGCGTGACCCACACCACCCGCCAGCTCGCTCGTATCCTCCCGACCAGCAGGAACCATCGCCGAACCGGCATTCACTTCTTGCGCTTCCTACGGGGTTGTCCCGGGATGTCCGGTAGAGCGATTTTCTGTCGGTGGTGCAAGTTAGGCTGCAGGCATGAACACCGAGGCACCCACCGTCGCCGCCGAAGATCTCTCCCAAGGCCAGTGGTTCTGGCACGAACCCGCTCCCGGCTTGCGTTCCTGGCCGCTGCAGGTCGCCACGGCCGAGATCCTGGAAGACGCAGTCCGCATCATCACCACCGACGAGGTCCGGGAACTGGTCTCGTACGCCCGCGACCGCCGGGTCCGCCTGGCCGTCGCCTCCTGAACCGCACCACCAACAGCACCACCACTGGGGAACTCTGGGGGACCGGGCCGGCCGCACCCGCGAGCGGCCCGTCCAATATGGACATCACATCCCGGCCCGCGGCCGTCGGCCGGATCGGGCACTGAATTTCGGTAGCTGCTAAGCGACTCTTGCCGCTCCGCACTCGCTGCCTCACACAACTGCGCCGCGCACCGCGGCACCCGACTGCGCAGTGCATTGCGGCGCAGGGGTTGCGCATCGCGCCTCAATAGCGATGGCGTGATCATTCCGGTCGCGCGTGAATCCGTTGTCCGGCAAGCAGATCTCATCCACGCCGGTCCTCCGGTTCTGCCTCGCATCTCTCCGCCGACCGGTCAGCGGGAAAGAACTCCCTGCAACAGCACGTCCAGGAGATGCCGAGCACGGGAATCCCACTCGTCCTCGTCCAGGCGAGTCAGGTAGCCCGACAAGATGAAAAAGTCGCGAGCGTCGATGTCGGGACGGATGGTTCCTTCGGCCTTTCCGGCATCGAGCAGGAGAGTAATGGCGTCCCCGAGCGGACCGTGGCTTTCTTCCGACAAGCCTTTCCACACCGCGGTTTCCAGCGCCGCGAAGACGCCGCGCTTGACTCGCGCGTATTCGGCGATCCGGTCGAACCAGCGAGACAACGCCTCGACCGGCCCGTGCGCGGACAGCAGTTCCGGGGCCAGCGCGACCAAGTCCTCCACCTCTTGCCGATACACCTCGGCAAGCAGGTCCTCCCGCGTGGGAAAGTGCCGATAGAGCGTCCCCTGCCCGACGCCAGCCGACTTGGCCACCGCGTTCAGCCGCAACTCCCCCGAACCGGCGATCGCCTCGCGAGCGATCTCGACGATCCGCTCCCGGTTCTCCCGGGCGTCGGCCCGCTGAGCCGCACTCATCGCCGACGTCCGGCAGCAGTGGAAACGCACATGCCGCAACGTTATCGCGGACCGGCCGAGTGCCGCATAATCCGCGTGCGGCACGGCGCTGGCGGACCGGTGGCCGACCAGCGTGCCCTGCGGCCAAACGCAGCGTTCGGGATCCATGCGCAGCCGCTTCCACCGCCAACGATCCCGACCGCAACGAACGGCCACGACGCGGCCACGACGTTCCGAGCCCAGCGTGAACACGGCACCACACGCCACGGCAATGCTCTTGCCCGGCCAGGCCGATCCGCCCCGCATCTTCGCCACAACCACCCCGCACGGGCGGGCCTGCGCCAGGGTTATCCAGCAAACACCGCGCCCCAGGCGGGTGCCCGCAGCGGCGGGACCAGAAGCGTCTCCCCAAAGAGCCGCCCCCAGCCACCTCTGGGCCACCAACCACCCCCAGCCCATTGATAACCGCCACCCCCGGTTTGAAACACGCCCCGCATAACTCACCGATCCGATTGACAACCCTTCCGAACGGGGCAGAGGCTGGTCACAAGCTGCCAACACCCGGCGCGGTCCGGTCCGGTTACCCTGTCACCTAGCCGAAAACCGCACCGAAAGGCCAACCCCCGGCACTGAAGCGCCATCCGTCACAACTTCTGGTGAGGAAAACGATGTCTCTCGACCACCCCGCACCCGCCGACCCGGCCACGGACCGGCGGATCGCCGCGCTGGAGGAGACTGTCGCGGGGCTGGTGCGGCGGGTCGGGACGCTGGAGGCCGAGGCGGAGATTCGCCGGGTGCAGGCCCGCTACATGTTCCTCTGCGACACTCCCTGCCCGGAGTTCGGCGTCACCAGCGACGACGAGCGGATCGACCTCATCATGGCGCTCTACACCGACGACGCCGTCTGGGAGGGCGTCGGCGAGTACTACGACGGGCAGTTCGGGCGAGCCGAAGGCACCGACGCGATCCGGGCGCATTTTCAGCGGTTCTGGGGCGAGAAGAAAGACCCCGAGCTTCTGCTGAACGCGCATTATCTCACCTCTGAGCAGATTCACGTGAATGGCGACGAGGCCACCGGGCAATGGATCCACATGCAGCCGTGGCTGTTTTCCGACGGGAAGGCGCTCCTGCGGTCCAGCCGGTTGAACAATGCGTTCCGGCGTGTGGGCGACACCTGGCGAATCACCCGCACCCGCACCGAAAACGTCTTCATCGCGCCCCTGCCGGAAGGCTGGGCCAGCGACTATCCCTCGGCCTCAGTGCTGATGAAGCCATGAGCGACGACCCGGTCGTGCACGTGGTGGACGACGACGAGGACCTCCGGCAGTCCCTGGTTTTCCTGCTGGAGAGCGTCGGCGTGCAGGCGTTGACCTATCCGGATGCCCAGACCTTCCTCGACGAGTTCGATCCGGCCGAACCGGCGGTCGTGATCGTCGACGTGCGCATGCCCGCGATCAGCGGTTTTCAGCTGCAGGAAAAGCTCGCGGAAATCGACTGTCCGGCTCCGCTGATCTTCTGTTCCGCGCACGGGGACATTCCGATGTCGGTCCGTGCGCTCACCGCGGGGGCGGTCGATTTCCTGGAGAAGCCTTACCAGGCCCAGCGCATGGTCGAGGTGGTCCAGACCCAGCTCATCGAGGCCCGCCGCAGGTTCGCGGAGCACGCGGAGCGGCAGGCGGTCCGGGCTCGGCTCGACACGTTGACTCAGCGCGAGCGCGAGGTGTTGCGACTGGTGGTCGACGGGATGCCCAGCCAGGCGATCGCGCACCGGCTGGGCACCAGCGTCAAGACTGTCGACGTGCATCGGGCGCGGATCAAAGCGAAGACGTCGGCGGACAGCCTCGGGACGCTGGTCCGCGACATCCTCACCCATCGCGTCACCGTTTAAGCGCGGTCTCCATCCAGCGGCCGGTGGCGAGCAAAGCTGTCTCCTCCGAAGAACGGCCGACTAGCTGCAATCCCAGCGGCAATCCGGCCTCGTCGCGCAGAGCCGGTACGGCGATGACCGGCAGGCCCAGCGCCTGCCAAGGGCGGCTGAGCACGGGATCGCCGGTCGCGGCCAGCCCGGCAGGGGCCGAACCGAGCGCGGCAGGGGCGAGGATGGCGTCATAACCGGCCACGATCTCGGCGAGCCGCGAAGCACCGGAAGCGACGACGTCCAGCGCGGCTTCGTATTCCGCGAGCGGCATCTCCGCGCCGGTACGCAGCAGTTGCGCCAGCGGGGCGCTGAGCCGGTCCGCGGAAGCAAGCTCGACGGAACGTTCCCGTGCCGCCTCGTAAGCCATCACCACGGGGTGCGCGGCGGTCAACGCAGGAACCAGAGCCGGGTCTGGGAATTCGTCGACCACGGCACCGGCGGAGCGCAGCCCAGCGACCGCGGAACCAAGCGCAGTCCGCATCGCCGGAGTCGCGTCCTCGGACGACCACACGAGAAAACGCGGTGCCGTAGAAACCTCAGCCTCCGGTTCACCCGACAACGCTGACCAGGCCAAAGCCAGGTCGGAGACCGTCGCGGTGAACATGCCGTGGCTGTCCAGGCTCGGGCTCAGGCCGGTGACGCCGTCGACGGGGAACCGGCCCCGGCTCATGACGAGCGAGGCCACTCCGCAGAACGCGGCCGGGCGCGTAACTGAGCCAGCGGTTTGGGAACCGAGGGCCAGCGGGACATGTCCGGCGGCAACGGCAGCGGCGGAACCGCTCGAGGAACCGCCGGGCGTATGGCCGGGCGCGGCGGGGTTGTCCGTGGGGCCGGGAGCGAAGAACGCGAATTCCGTGGTGACCGTTTTGCCGATCGGCACCGCTCCGGCCCGACGCCATTCGCGGACGATCGCAGCGTCCACAGTGGCCGGTGGGACATCCGCGCGCAGGACGGAGCCGCACCGGGTCGGGAGTCCGGCCAAGTCGATGATGTCCTTGACGCCCAACGGAACTCCGCCCAAGGGGCCCGTCGACACAGGCACAAAAGCCGACGAGACCCAGGCGTCGAAAGAAGCCGCAGCGATCCGCGAGCGAGCCTCAGCGACAGCCGCTTCCGGCGTCGTCCGGCCAGCGGTCAGATCGGCGGCCAGGGCGCGCAGCGACCACGGGGCGGTCACGGCTGGGTCCAGGCGGCGTCCGCGGTCCAGTAATCCATGCCGCTCGCGCTGACCGAATGCCGCCAGTCGGACGTCCGGCGCAGCAGTGGTTCGACGCGCGCGGTGGCCTCGTCGGCGGCGTCCGGGCCGTCGGCCGGGACCTGCCAGTGCACCCAGTCCAGTTCGCGGCCGTGCTCGTCGTGCACGAAGAGGTCGACGTGCCGCCAGCCGTAGCCGTGCGTGTCGTTGTAGCAGGTCAGGGTCATCCGGTCCACGGGTTCTCCTCGATCAGGCGCTGAGTGCGGCAAGTCGGTGGAAGCGGCGCTGGAAGTACACCAAAGCTCCGCTGTCCGGCGCGGTCAGCACTTTCTCGATCTCGACGAACAGCACCGAATGCGACCCGTGCTCCTGCTCGGCGACGATCCGGCCGACCAGCGAGGCCGCGGCACCGCGCAGGACCGGGGCGTCCTCGCTGTCGAGGTCCCAGCAGTCCTCTTCGAACCGTTCGGCGGTCGGCACCTTCGTCGCGCCGGCGAAGTGCATCGCCAGGTCCTCCTGGCCGGGGCCGAGGACGTTGACGCACACCTGGCCGTTGCCGACCAGGATCGCGTGCGACCGGCTCGACCGGTTGACGCACACGAGCACGGTCGGCGGGCTGTCGGTGACCGAGCAGGCGGCGCTCACCGTCATCCCGGCGAGGCCGTGCGGGCCCGCGGTGGTGACGACGTTGACGGCCGCGGAGAGGTTGGCCATCGCGGTGCGGAATTCGCGCTGGGTCCGGGTCAGCTCGGACACGGTGCCTCCTAGGACTGGGGCCGGGACTGCCTCGACCGTACAAAGCCGCACCGGTCGCGGGATATCGAGAACTTCCCCGGCACAGCTGAAGAATTCCTAACCCGGGCCGGTCGCGGGCAGTGCGAAGCCGAAGCGCGAACCGCCGCCGGCGCGGTGTTCGGCCCAGATCGTCCCGTGCTGGCGGGTGATGATGCGATGGCTCAGCGCCAGTCCGATGCCGCTGCCGCGCTCCTTCGCGGTGAACGACTCGTCGAACGGGTTGCGCGGGAAGCCGCGGCCGCGATCGTCCACGGTGACCACGCCGGTGTCGCCGTCGCGGCGCGTGGTGAGCACCAGGCTGCGCCGCTGCTGCGGGCACTGGGCCATTTCCTCGATCGCGTTGAAGCACAGGTTCAGCACGACCTGGCCGGTAAGCACGCGCTCACAGTGCACGGGCACCGCTTCGGCGGACCGGTCGAAGGTCACCTCGATCGCGGCCGGTTCAGCCCGCAACCGCACGAAATACAGGCATTCCTCGACGATCTCGTTGAGGTCGGCCACCTGCTCCACATGCTCCAGATGCCCGACGAACGCCCGCACGGACGACACGATCTGGCTCGCCCGCTCGATCTGCCGGACAGCGCTGTCGATGCCGTACACAACGGGTGCGGCATCGAGCGTCCGCGACCGGACCCCGGCCAGGAAGTTGCCCGCGGCGGCGAGCGGCTGGCTCAGTTCGTGCGCGATCGCCATCGCCATGTCGCCCATCGCGGTGTAGCGCGCCAGGTAGTTCTCCCGGTGCAATTCCCGCTCGCGTCGGACCTCGCCGCGCACGCGTTCGGACACGTCGTAAAGCAGCATCAGAAACGCGTCTCCACCAGGCTCGCGAAGCCGTTCGACGCTCCCTTCCAGCCACACGCGACCCTGGATCTCCAGCCGTACCTGTGTGGCTGGCACCGCGCGTTCGCGGACCTCGTCCCACGTGGCCGGACGGTCGTCGAGGCGCAGGCCCGCGTAGTCGGTCAGGCGGCCGAGCGGCTCGTCTGGCGTCGCCCCGAACAGCTCGACCGCGGAGTCCGTCGCGAACCGCAGCTCGCCCGAGCCGTCGAGCATCAACGCGACCGCCGACGTCTGCCGGGCCAGCGCGTCCACCCAGGACGTGGTCAACCGCAGCTCACGCTCGATTTCCTGCTCGCGTTCGATGTCGCGGAACTGCACCATCACCGCTGGGCCCTGCACCAGTTCAACTCGAGTCGCCACCGCGTCCGTCGGGATCACCCGGCCGGATTTCGTGCGGTAGTGCCATTCGATCCGGCTGACGCCCTTGTCGACGGCCTCCTGCAGCCACGCCCGCCCGATCACCCGGTCGTACTGCTGCGCGGAGCTGCTCATGTGGTTCGCCTTCAACGGCCGCAGCTCCGTGACACTCCATTCGAGCATCTCGCACGCGGCCGGGTTGGCCCACAGGATGTTCTTCGTCGCGCCGTCGTGCACGAGCACGCACGTGCGGCTGGCGTTGAGCATCGCGACGAAATCGTGCGTCGTCAGCTCGGGCGCGCGCGGGTCTGCCTCCATCGGCTCAGCGTAAAGCCCCTGGCTGGCGGCTCGCACTGAAGAAATCCCCTACGCCCGCTCAGGCACTACCAATTCCCGCGCGCCGCCGTGGTTCGTACCGTCGGAACGACCGCACCGGCATTCTGAGGAGCAGCGATGAGCGAAGTCACCATGGAGGAGGTGCTCGCCGAGCTCGCCAAGCGCAAGGACGAGTTCCAGCAGCAGCGCTACGTACCGCGGGACTTCATCGACCGGCTCAAGCAGCTCGGCATCTACCGGGCCAGCACGCCCGCGAAGTTCGGCGGCAACCCGCTCCCGCCCGCC
Organism: Amycolatopsis sp. NPDC003676; assembly: GCF_053587275.1. NCBI lineage: Bacteria > Bacillati > Actinomycetota > Actinomycetes > Pseudonocardiales > Pseudonocardiaceae > Amycolatopsis > Amycolatopsis sp. NPDC003676. The sequence continues at coordinate 61,772 of NZ_JBSFNS010000017.1, read as the reverse complement.
GAATTCCTCCGCCTGATCGAGCGGATTTCCACAGTGGACGGTTCGACCGGCTGGGTCGCCAGCTTCGGCTCGTCGCTGATCTACCTCGCCGCGCTCCCGCTGGACACGCAGGCCGAGCTGTACTCCAGCGGCCCGGACGTCGCGTTCGCCGGCGGCCTCTTCCCGGTCCAGCCCGCCCCGGCGACCGAAACCGGCTTCCGCGTGGACGGTCGCTGGAAGTTCGCCAGCGGCTGCATGGGCGCGGACATCCTCGGCGTCGGCATCCCCGGCGACGAATCGACCGGCGGGAAACCGCGCACCGCGCTGCTGCGGCCCGAGCAGGTCGAGATCGTGCAGGAATGGGACGTCGTCGGCATGCGCGGCACCGGTTCGTTCGACCTGGTCGTGCGCGACGTCGAGGTCCCGCGCGAGTGGACGTTCATCCGCGGCGGCGCGCCCATGGTGGACGAACCGCTCTACCGCTACCCCACAATCGCTTACGCCGCACAGGTTCTCGCCATCGTCGGCGCGGGCGTCGCACGTGCCGCGCTCGACCACGCCCGTGAGGTCGGCGCTGGCTACACCGGCGTCACCGGTGCGCCGAAGCTCGCCGACCGCGGCTACTACCGCACCGGGTACGCCGACGCCGAGGCCGCGCTGCGGTCCGCCCGCGCCTGGTTCTACGAGGTCAGCCACGAGGTCTGGGACACCGTCGTCTCCGGCGACGAGGCCAGCGACGAGCAGAACGCCCAGCTGCGGCTTTCGTCCGCGCACCTGGCGAAGACGTCGTCCGAGGTCGTCTCGAAGCTCGTCGAGATTTCCGGCACCGCGCCGATCTACTCGACGCACCCGCTGCGTGGACTTCAGGGCGACGCACTGGTACCCAAGCAGCATGCGTTCCTGGGCCCGGCCATCCACGACGCCGCCGGCGCGGTTCTCATGGGACAGCCGCCGACCAGCCCCGGCTTCCGCTGACCAGCCACCACCACGACGAGGAGTCTCCGACTGTGAGCACGCAGCCCCTGCGGGTGCTTTTCTGCATCGGCATCAACCAGAACTTCTTCGACCTGCCCGCCGACGGCATCACCATCGGCGACGTCTGGCAGTCCTTCGTGTCCATGATGGACCAGCTGAAAGCGTTGCCGGGCATCACTTTCATCGGCGACATCGACGATGACGCGCACATGGTCGGCCCGTCCGACGGCTGGCCGTGGACCTGCTACATCCTCGCCGACGCCGACAGCCAGGAAACCGTCAAGGCCGGCTGCAACCTGCTGCGCACGACCGAGGTCGGCAGCAATGGCGTCAAGCTGTGGCGCTTCGCCAAGATCGAAGCCCGGATCGGCCGTCCGCTGACCGTCCGCGAAGACGTCGACCTGCCCGACTGAACCGGAGACCTCATGACTGAGAACGCAGGAGTTCCCGCCGACTACGCCGAGAGCGACCGCGTAGCCGCCCGGCTGTATACCGATCCGGAAATCTTCGAACGCGAGATGACGCAGATCTTCGAGCGTTCGTGGGTTTGGGTCGCGCACGAAAGCGAATTGGCGCAGCCGGGCAACTTCAAATCCACTTACGTCGGCCGTCAGCCGGTGATCGTGACCCGCGACCGCAAGGGCACGCTGCACACGATGCTCAACCGCTGCCGCCACCGCGGCGCGAGCCTGTGCGAGAAGCCGAGCGGCAAGGCCAACGGCTTCACCTGTCCGTACCACGCCTGGAGCTACGGCCTCGACGGCAAGCTGCGCGGCATCCCTTACCCCGACGGCTACGAAGGCGTGCTGGAAAAGGGCGAACTGTCGCTGAAGAAACTGCGCACCGAGTCGTACGGTGGCATGGTTTTCGCGACCTTCGTCGAAGAAGGCGAGTCCCTTGAGGACTTCCTCGGCGACGCGAAACTGTGGATCGACCGCTTCATGAAGCAGGGCGGCGGTTACCCGATCAAGGTGCTGGGCAAACACCAGTTCAAGTTCCGCGGCAACTGGAAAATCCAGCTGGAGAACACTACCGACGGCTATCACTTCCCGATCGTGCACCGCTCGTGGATGGCTTCGGTGGACGCGGAAACCGCCGACATGATGTCGTTCATGACCGATCCGTCGGCGATCACGCATTCGCTCGGCAACGGCCACAGCGTCATGCAGATGGTGCCGGAGCACTCCGACCTGGACGTCGACGACGGCACCGAACCGCTGCAGGGCCGCTTCGACCACGTGGTGGCCGAACTGTCGAAGACGCTGGACGAGGCGCAGGTGCGCAAGGTTGTCCGGGCCATGCACGGCACCGGGTTCAACCTCAACCTCTTCCCGAACGTCTCGATGTCCGCGGCGTTTTTCCGCGTGCTGCGGCCGATTTCGGTCAACGAGACGCTGATCGAGCACGTCGCGATCGGTCCGGACGGACCGCCCGAGCTGGACATCGTGAATCGCGAACGGCTGCGCATCCACGAGCACTTCCAGGGCCCGTTCGGGTTCGGCACGCCCGACGACGCCGAAGGCTGGGACCGCGTGCAGCGCGGTGCGCACGGCGGCCCGGACCTGCCGATCCTGGTCAACCGCGGGCTCGCGCGGGAAAAGGCGAGCCCCGAGGGCTGGCCGACCTCGCACGTCACCGACGAAACCGGCATGCGCGCCGCGTACGCCCAGTGGAAGGAGATGATGGGCGATGACTGAGACCATTCCCGTCACTGACCTGCGGGTCGCGCGCGCCGTCGACCTCGTCAACCGCGAGGCGGAGCTGCTGGACCGCACGGAATACCACGTGTGGGAGAAGCTGTTCACCGAGGACGGCATTTACGTCATCCCGATCGACCGGGAAACCGACGATTTCGCCGGCTCGCTGAACATGGTCTACGACGACGCGCGGATGCGGCAGATGCGCATCGCGCGGATGACCGAGGGCTACGCACTCGCGGCCGTCGATTCCGCCCGCACCGTGCGCACGGTGTCGCGATTCGTGCCGGAATCCGTTTCAGACGACGAAGTCGTGCTGCGTTCGGCGCAGATTCTGGTCGCCTACAAGCGAGGCAATCACGATCTGTGGGCAGCGGATCTGGTGCACCGCATCCAGTTGTCGCCGGAAGGCCCGGAAGGCGACCGGATCGCGTTGAAGGTCGTCCGGCTGGTCAACAGCGACGAAGCCGTTCCGGCCGCGGGATTCCTGCTGTGAGCGCGCCAGCTGAACCGCACGTCGCCGTTGTCACCGGCGGCGCGAGCGGTCTCGGGGAAGCGATCGTGCGGCAGTTGCACGCCGAGGGTTACCGCGTCGCGATCGCGGACGTCAACGGCGAAGCGGCCGAGAAACTGGCCGCGTCGCTTGGCAACTGCCGCGGCTACGCGGTCGACGTGCGGGATCGAGCGGCGCTCGCGCAGCTGAAGGACGACGTCGTCCGCGATTTCGGCGGCGTCCAGGTGCTGGTCAACAACGCGGCCCGCACACAGGCGGCCCCGCTGATGGAGATCACGCCGGAAGACCTCGACGCGGTTCTCGCGGTCAACTTCACCGGCACGTTCACCGCTTGCCAGATTTTCGGCGCGTACTTCGCCGAAAAGGGCTACGGGCGGATCGTGAACATGGCGTCGCTGGCCGGCCAGAACGGCGGCACGGCGACTGGCGGGCATTACGCGTCGTCCAAGGGCGCGATCATGTCCGCGACGAAGGTGTTCGCGCGCGAACTCGCCGCGCGCGGGGTCACGGTGAACTCGGTGTCCCCCGGGCCGCTGGACAGCCCGATGGTGCATTCGATCGTCGGCGAGGACAACCTCGAGGCCTTCACGAAGAACATCCCCGTCGGACGGCTCGGCGACCCGGCGTTCATCGCGCGGATGGTGTCGCTGCTCGCCTCGCCCGGCGCGGCCTCGGTCACCGGGGCCTGCTGGGACGCCAACGGCGGCCTTTACCTGCGCTGAACTCCCTTGCCCTGAAACGGAGAGCCGATGCCGAACACCGTGGTCCGCGTGGCCGAGGTCGTCGAGGAAGCGCCCGGGATCCGGGCGCTTCGCCTCGTGCGCGCCGACGGCCTGCCGTTCGACCCGCACCCAGCCGGTGCGCACGTCGACGTCACCGGCCCGACCGGGATCCTGCGCCAGTATTCGCTCTGCGGGCGGCCGGACGACACGTCGTCGCTGCTGATCGCGGTGAAACGGGAGCCGGATTCGCGCGGTGGTTCCGAGGCGCTGCACGCCGTCGCGGAGAACGACAAGCTCGAGGTCGGCGAGTCCCGGAACCTGCTCTCGCTGGCTCCGGACGCGGACCGGCACGTGCTGATCGCGGGCGGCATCGGCATCACTCCATTGCTGAGCCTGGCTTATCAGCTGCACGCCGACGGTGCCGAATTCGAACTGCACTACTTCGCAAGCAGCCGGGAGTCAGCGGCTTTTGTTTCCCTGCTTGAAGAACAGGCTGAATTCCGGGATCGAGTGCTGCTGTATTTCGGCGTACCGCGCGGCGAACAGCCCGCTGTATTGAAGGAAGTGGCGGCCGGGCTCGGTTCCGCCGGGCACGTCTACACCTGCGGCCCGGAAGGTTTCATGGAGCAGGTCACCGGCGTGTTCGCGCCGGTGGTCGGCGAATCGCAGGTGCACGTCGAGCATTTCACCGCGGCCGAGGTCGACACGAGCGGCGATCAGCCGTTCACCGTCGAACTCGACACCGGCGAGGTGTTCGAGATCCCGGCGGACCGGTCGATCCTGTCGGTGCTGACCGACAACGGGATCGAGGTGTTCAAATCGTGCGAGGAAGGCATCTGCGGCTCGTGCGTCTCCGGGGTGCTGGAAGGCACGCCGGAGCATCGCGACCAGTGTCTTTCGGCCAGCGACAAGGCTTCCGGCGACCAGATGGCGCTGTGCGTGTCGCGCGCCCGCTCGGAAAAACTGGTGATCGAACTGTACTGATCGCGGCGGCCGGAATCCTCGGGATTCCGGCCGTCTTGTCGATTAATTGATCGATTTTATTTATCAATCCGCCGCAAATCGGACTTTGCCTCCTTCGTCACGCTTTCCCTAAGCTGTGTCCACCGTTTCCCCACCACCGGACACCCCGCGCATTCTCGCGCGAGACGACGAAAGGCCTGCTATGGCCAAGCGCGACGAAGCGCACTCTCCCGGCGTGCTGCGGCTCGGATTCGCCGCCGGCGTCGGCACTTCCCTGGAAATGTACGATTTCTCGATCTACGGCACCGCGGCGGCATTGGTGTTCGGGTCGGTGTTCTTCAAAACCGGCAACGCCTGGTTCGGCACCTTCATGAGCCTCGCGACCTTCGCCATCGGATTCGTGATGGCCCCGCTGGGCGCGGCGCTTTTCGGCTGGCTCGGCGACCGTCGCGGCCGCCGCACCGCGCTGTACGCCGCGTTCCTGCTGATGGGTTTCGCGACGCTGGGCATGGGCGTTCTCCCGCCGTACGGGGTGATCGGCATCGCCGCGCCGCTGCTGCTCGTCGGATTGCGTCTGCTGCACGGCGCTGCCCGCGGCGGGGAAAGCGCTGGCGCGGCCGTCTTCGCCGTTGAGCACGCGCCGGAGAAACGGCGTGGCCTCTACGGTTCCTTCGTCGCGCTCGGCTCGCCGATCGGCGTCGTGCTGGCGAACCTGGCTTTCGCGCTGGTCCTCCTGCTGCCCAACGACGACATCATGAGCTGGGGCTGGCGACTTCCGTTCCTCGCCGGCGGCATCGTGCTGGCGATCGGCATCTGGGTCCGCCGCGGCGTTTCGGAAAGCCCGGAATTCGAGAAAATGGCCGCCGCCGAAACGCGCGCGAAAAAGCCGCTCGCCGACGTCCTCCGCTCGAATTGGCGACGGCTGCTGCTGATCGCCGGCGCGAACCTCGGCCTCACCGCCTGCACCTTCGCACTGGTCACCTTCATGCTGTCCTACGCGACCGCCGCCGCACCCGAAGGCCTCGGCCTCCCGCGCGCGCCGATCGTCACCATTTCGACGATCACCCTGCTGTGCCACGCCGCCGCGAACGTCGGAGCCGCCTGGCTGTCCGACCGGATCGGCCGCAAACCGGTGATGCTGACCGGCTCGGTCCTGTCGATCGCCGCAGCGCTCGTGATGTTCCCGATCGCCTCGGCCGGCACCGTCAGTGCGGTCTTCGTCGCGTTGCTCTTGGGCTTCACCGCCACCGGAATCCTCTTTGGACCGATGTACACCTGGTTCGCCGAACTGTTCCCGCGAGAGCAGCGCCAGTCCGGTCTCGGCGTGGGCTACCACGTCGGCGCGGTGCTGGGCGGCGGCCTCTCGCCGATGATCGCCAACCGGATCGTGGCCGCGACCGGCGACGCCCTCGCGGTCGGCTACTACCTGGCCGCGCTCCTCGTGCTGAGCCTGGTCTGCCTGCTGATCCTCCCGGAAACCGCTCCCGCGCGCCGCGCCGCGAAACCGGCTCCCGAACTGGTCAGCTGACGCGGCCCGCACCCCAGTCTCCCGTTTGGGCGAGACTGGGGTGTTATGCGTGAGATCGACGAAGTACTGGACGCGGTCGGCCCGAGGCTGCGAACCCTGCGCAACCGGCGCGGCATCACCCTGGCCGACCTGTCGGCCGAGACCGGCATCTCGGAAAGCACCCTGTCCCGCCTGGAAAACGGCCAGCGCCGGGCGAACCTGGAACTGCTGCTGCCGCTGTCGCGCGCCTACGACGTCCCGATCGACGACCTGGTCGGCGCACCCCGAGCCGGCGACCCGCGCGTCCACCTCCGCCCGATCCACCAGCACGGGATGACCTACGTGCCGCTCACCCGGCGACCGGGCGGGGTGCACGCGTACAAAATGCTGATCCCCGGCCGTTCCGCGGAACCCGCATTGAAAACGCACAGCGGCTACGAATGGCTATACGTCCTCAATGGACACCTGCGGTTAATCGTAGGAGCGAAGGATCTGACGGTCCCACCCGGCGAGGCAGCGGAGTTCGACACGACGGAACCCCATTGGCTCGGCTCCGCCAACGGAGGCGCGGTTGAGCTGCTGATCCTCTTCGGACTGCAGGGCGAACGAGTGCATGTGGAGCCGCGCCCGAACTGATACCAAAAATGACGTAACACCCGTGGCGACTAGTGCGACCTGTTTGTGCACGGTCGATCACGAAAGGCTCTTAATGTCCGCCCCTGACTATCCTCCGCCGCCCGCACCCCAGGCGGCCCCGCCGGCCCACCAGCTCCCGCCGAAGAACGGGCTCGGCACCGCCGGGTTCGTGCTCGGGCTGGTCGGCCTGATTTTCTCGTTCATCCCGGTCATCGGGCTCATCGCGTGGCCGCTGGTGATCCTCGGGATCATCTTCTCCGCGCTCGGCTTCGTCCGGACGCGGTCCGGAAAGGCCACGAACAAGGGCCTCTCGATCGCCGGTCTGGTGCTCTCGGTGATCGGCCTGGCGATGTGCATCGTGTGGACCGTGACGACCGCCAAGGCCGTCAACGAGATCAACACCGAAGCAAACCGCACGGTGACCATCCACTACGAGGTCACCGGCACCGCGAAGGAAGCCTCGATCAGCTACACCACCATCGGCGACGGCAACGCGTCCTCCAACCAGGACCAGCCGCAGACCCTGCCGTGGTCGAAAGACATCACCACGAAGGGCCTGTTCAAGGGCGGCAGCCTGTCGGTGACCACCGGCGCCGACGGCGGAGAAGTGACCTGCAAGGTCGTCGTGGACGGCAAGGAAGCCAAGACGGCGAAGGCGTCGGGCAACTTCGCGACCGCGTCCTGCAACGGTTTCTGATTCCGAGACCATCCGCTCGCGGCGGCCCCGTCCACCGGACGGTGCCGCCGCGAGCGGTCTCAACTGGTACCGCGAAATAGGCTCGAAACTGGCTCTGGCTGGCACCAGATGGATCTCGGACAGTGAGAGGAAGCACTGAGCGAACCCACCAGCGAGGCAGTCATGTCGGCCCAGATCCTCCCGCTGAACCACCGCGAGCGAGCCACTCTCACCGCCGTCGGCCTCGGCCGCGCCGAAATGACCTGCAGCTGCGAACCCGACCTCTACATCGACGGCGTCCCGTGCTGCGACCAATTCACCGCCCACCGCCTCGCCCGGTTCGCCTTGGTGGTCCCGCTACGCGCCGGCCGGCGCGGCGAGCGCGTCCCGGCGCTCCTCACCGACGCCGGTCGAGCCGCGATCGATTTGCCTGCCGCTGACCTCCCGCGGTCCGCTGCCTGAACCACCGCGCTGTCGTTGCGGATACGGCATTCTCGCGTGATGGCATACCTCAACGGCACAGCCACGCGAGTAGCGGACGACGAGTTCCCCGGCTGGGTCGAGGTCCGGTTCGCATCCCTTGCCGCGTGGTGAAGACCGAAGACAACGGCGCGGTGGCGGTTGTCGAACTGGCGCACGGGGTCACCGATCGCGGTGACCGAAACGTGTTTCGAGTGCCAGCCGGCGCGGTTATCACGGGCCCATGATCGAAACGGAGCCGGCAAGGGGGTTCGAACCCCTGACCTTCTGTTTACAAGACAGATGCTCTACCAACTGAGCTATACCGGCGCGCACCCGGCACCGGGCGCGTCCGAAGTATATCGGGCCGCTCCCGTCGCACCCGGGCAACCCGCCCCAACCCCCAGGTCAGCCCCCGAAATCGACAAGATCCAACCCCATACGGCACGATCGATGACAGGTGTGGCGGACGCCACTGCAACAGCTGGGGCGGTACGGCCGATGGTCCCCGGGAAGAACGAGGAGGTGGGGATCGATCATGAAGATCAACGAGCGTGCCGGCCAGGGGGCCGCCCGTAGACGGTGGCCGATTCTCGAGCCTCCGCATCCGCGGTCCAGCCAGCGGCATCGGCCGAATTTGCTGCGCCGGCGCGCTTGGCACATTCTCGAGGCTCCGACGGCGGAACAGCCCGCGGTCGAGTCCGAGGAGGCGCTCGGACCGAAGCCGCCCGACGACGCGACCGTCAACTTCGTTCTGGATCTCACTTTGCGGATCGGCGAAGTGCAGATGGCCAGCGGCGCCGGGGCTTCCGACGTCACCGCGACCATTCTCGCGCTCACCTCCGCGCTCGGGCTGCCGCATTGCGAGGTCGATGTCATCTTCACGTCGATCACCGTCACCTGTCACCGCGGGACGGATCTCGCGCCGGTGACCGCGCTGCGAGTGGTCCGTTCGCGCAGTCTCGACTACACGCGACTGACCGAGACCGAGGCGCTCGTGCGCCAGATCGTCCGCGGGCGCACCGGAGCCGAGGAAGCCGTCACCGAACTGGACCGGATCACCTCCGCGCCGCACCCGTACGCGCGCTGGACCGCGACCGCCGCCTGGGGCGGGCTGGCCGGGTTCATCACGCTGTTGCTCGGCGGGGGCCTCGACATCGCGCTCGTCGCCATGGTCATTTCCGCCGCGGTGGACCGGATCGGCAGGCTGCTCAACAAGTTCAACCTGCCGTTCTTCTTCCAGCAGGTCGTCGGCGGGCTGTTCGCGACGCTGTCGGCGATGGTGATAGTCAGCAGCAACATCCTGACCACGGACCGGCCAACGCTCGTGGTCGCGGCGGCGGTCACCGTGCTGCTGTCGGGGCTGTCGACGGTTTCCGCGGTGCAGGACGGGATCACCGGGTACTACGTCACCGCGTCCGGCCGCACGATGGAAACCGCGTTGATGAGTGCCGGGCTGATCGCCGGGGTCGTGCTCGCGCTGCGCATCGCGGTGATGCTCGAACTGCCGCGCACCCCGTTGCCCGACGTCCCGGTGTCGACCGCACAGCATCTGCCGATCATCGTCATCGGCGGAGCCGGCGCGGCTGCCTGCTTCGCGCTCGCCTCGTACTCGAAACTGCGCGCGATGCTCGTCGCCGCGGCAGCGGGCGGGATCGGCGCGATCGTTTACGGCGCACTGATCCTCGCGACGCTCGACGCGGTGAGCGCCTCGGCGATCGCGGCGACGCTCGTCGGGTTCTGCGGCGGCGTCATGGCGCGGCGGCTGAAAGTTACTCCGCTCGTGGTGGCCGTGTCCGGGATCACTCCGCTGCTCCCCGGCCTCTCCACCTATCGTGGTCTATACCAATTAGCGGTGTCGCCAGGCGGCAACATCTCCACCCTGATGACCGCGGTCGCCATCGGGCTCGCCCTCGCGGCGGGCGTTGTACTGGGCGAATACCTCGCCCAGCCGGTCCGCACCGGGCTCGGCAGGCTCGAGCGCAAGCTCTCCGGGCCGCGCCTGGCCGGGCCGATGGAACCGACCGAACGGCGTTTGGAGTAACCAGTTGGTCACCGGCCGGTCACTCCGCGCGCGCTAGGGTTTCCAGTGGGGCCGCGACCCGCCGATGACGAGGGAGCAGCTGGAGTGACTGACGCGATCGCCGAGCAGAACAGCGCACCGTCCGCGGATTTCGTCGTGGTGGCCAACCGGCTGCCCGTCGACCTCGAACGGACCGCGGACGGGGAACAGCGCTGGACCGCCAGTCCCGGCGGACTGGTGTCCGCGCTCGAACCGTTCCTGCGCTCCCGCAAGGGCGCGTGGGTCGGCTGGCCGGGCGTGCCGGACGTCGAGGTGGACGAGTTCGACGACGACGGGCTCGTCCTGCATCCGGTGACGCTCACCTCGGCCGAGGTCCGCGACTACTACGAGGGCTTCTCCAACGCCACGCTCTGGCCGCTCTACCACGACGTCGTCGCCCGGCCGGTTTTCGACCGGGCGTGGTGGGACAGCTACGTGAAGGTCAACCAGCGGTTCGCCGAGGCCAGCGCCACCGTCGCCGCACCGGGCGCGACCGTGTGGATCCAGGACTACCAGCTGCAGCTCGTGCCCCGGATGCTCCGCGAACTGCGGCCCGACCTGCGCATCGGCTTCTTCCTGCACATCCCGTTCCCGCCGGTCGAGCTTTTCATGCAGCTCCCGTGGCGCGCGGAGATCGTGCGCGGCCTGATCGGCGCGGACCTGATCGGCTTCCACCGGCCCGGCGGCGCGCAGAACTTCCTGTGGCTGGCCCGGCAGCTGGTCGGCCTCGAACCCACCCGCGGCGCGGTCGGCGTCCGGTCCCGGCCGGGCATGGTGCAGGTCGGCGATCGCACGGTGCGCGTCGGCGCGTTCCCGATCTCCATCGACGCGGCGGGCCTCGACTCGCTCGCCCGCAGCAAGGGCGTCGCCGAGCGCGCCAAGCAGATCCGCCGGGACCTCGGCAACCCGAAGGCGGTGCTGCTCGGCGTCGACCGGCTCGACTACACCAAGGGCATCGACCTGCGGCTGCAAGCGCTGCACGAACTGCTGCACGAGGGCCGGCTCGAACCCGGCGACGTCACGTTCGTGCAGCTGGCCACGCCGAGCCGCGAACGCGTCGAGCACTACCAGCGGATGCGCGGCGAGATCGAGCAGATGGTCGGCCGGATCAACGGCGAGTTCGCTCGCGTGGGCCACCCGGTCGTGCACTATTTGCACCAATCCGTGAACCGCACCGAGCTGGCCGCCTTCTTCTCCGCGGCCGACGTCATGGTGGTGACTCCGCTGCGCGACGGGATGAATCTCGTCTGCAAGGAGTACGTCGCGTGCCGGCCGGATTTGGGCGGCGCGCTGGTGCTGAGCGAGTTCGCCGGCGCGGCGGCCGAGCTGACCAGCGCTTTCCTCGTCAACCCGCACGATCTGGACGGGGTGAAGAACGCGTTGGAGGCTGCCATTACGCTCGACCCCGCCGAGGGCCGACGCAGGATGCGCGCCATGCGTCGCCAGGTCCTCACCCACGACGTCGACCGGTGGGCGCGTTCGTTCCTCCAGGCGCTGGGTGCCGAACCGGCCGACTGACCCCCTCCCCCGTACCGCGCTGGACCTCCTGAGGAGGAGTGTTGACCGCCGAGGCGTTGCCCGCGGAACTACGGCGCGCGATCGTGCAGATCGCCCGTACCCCGCGCCTGCTGGTCGCCTGCGACTACGACGGCACATTGGCCCCCATCACGGCGAACCCGGACGAGGCGCGGCCGCTGCCTGAGTCCGTGGGCGCGTTGAGATCTCTCGCCGGCCTGCACGAAACGACCACCGCCGTGATTTCCGGCCGGGCCCTGCGCGACCTCGCGACGCTGTCGCGGCTCCCGTCCGAGGTGAACCTGGTCGGCAGCCACGGATCCGAGTTCGACATCGGCTTCATCCACGCGCTCGACGAGGACGCGAAGGCGCTGCACCGGCGGCTCGAACACGAGCTGGAACAGCTGGTGCTCGACGTGCCCGGGGTGTCGCTCGAGGTCAAGCCGGCGAGCATCGCGGTGCACGTGCGCCGCGCCGAGCACAACGCCGGCCGGCGCGTCCTCGCGGACGTGCACGAAGGCCCGGCGAAGTGGGAAGGCGTCACGACCACTGACGGCAAGGAGGTCGTCGAACTGGCGGTCGTGAAGACCGACAAGGGCAACGCCCTCGACACCCTTCGCCACCAGGTCGGGGCCACCGCCGCGGTGTTCCTCGGCGACGACGTCACCGACGAGAAGGCGTTCGCCCGGCTGGCCGGACCGGACCTCGGCATCAAGGTCGGCGACGGCGAATCGCTCGCCGAGTACCACGTGCCCGACACCGTCGACGTCGCGATGGTGCTCGCGTTCCTGCTGGAAGAGCGGCGCAACTGGCTCTACGGCGAGTCCGCGACGCCGATCGAGCGGCTGTCGCTGCTTGCCAACGAGCGCTCGGTCGCGCTGGTGACGCCGGACGCGAAGCTGACCTGGCTGTGCCACCCCGGCCCGGACGCCCCCGCGGTGTTCGCCGACCTGCTCGGCGGTCCCGGGGCGGGCCACTTCTCGATCAAACCGCACCGCAACGGGCTCCCGCTCGGCCAGCGGTACCTGCCGAACACGATGACGGTCGAGACACGCTGGTCGCGGCTGCTCGTCACGGACTATCTCGAACCGGAAAGCCCCGGGCACCGCACCGACCTCGTGCGCGTGATCTCCGGCGAAGCGGTGGCGCAGGTCGTGTTCGCGCCGCGGCCGGAGTTCGGCGGCGTGCCGGTGCGGCTGGTCGCCGAGGCCGAGGGCCTGCGCGTGCTGGGCACGTCGGAGCCGTTCGTGCTGCGCTCGCCCGGCGTCGAATGGTCGATCGCCTCCGACGGCCTCCAGGACACCGCGACCGCGCTCGTCCAGCCGACGCCGGAGCAACCGGTGGTACTGGAATTGCGTTGCGGCACCACGGATTTCGCCGCCCATGAACTGTCCGAAGTGGACCGTCGCGACCGGGCGGGCCGGTACTGGAGCGACTGGGCGGCGAAGCTCAAGCTGCCGACCGTCCAGACCGAACTGGTGCGCCGTTCCGCGCTGACCCTGCGCGGGCTCGTCAACACCGACACCGGCGGCGTCCTGGCCGCCGCGACGTCGTCGCTTCCGGAGGAGATCGGCGGGGTCCGCAACTGGGATTACCGCTATTGCTGGATCCGCGACGCCGCGATGACCGTGCGCGAACTGGTGCACCTCGGTTCGCACGAGGAGGCCGAGGGCTACCTGAAGTGGCTGCACGGCGTGCTCGCCACGCTGGCCGGCCCGGAGCGGCTGCACCCGCTGTACACGCTGGCCGGAAGCGTCATCGGCGCGGAGGCGGTCATCGAATCGCTGCCCGGGTACGCCGGTTCGCGGCCGGTGCGCGTCGGCAACCTGGCCAATCACCAGGTGCAGCTCGACGTGTTCGGCCCGGTCGTGGAGCTGGTCGCGACGCTGGCGCAGGTCCGCGGCGAACTGCGCGACGAGGACTGGCAGATGGTGCGCGCGATGGCCGAGGCCGTCACGCGGCGCTGGAACGAGCCGGACCACGGCATCTGGGAAGAGCGGCACGTGCCGCGGCACCGGGTGTACTCGCGGGTGATGTGCTGGGTGACCATCGACCGCGCGGTGCGCCTCGGCGACGAGTACGGCCGCGACGTCCCGGGAGCCTGGCCCAAGCTGCGCGACCGGATCAAGGCCGACGTGCTGGAGCACGGCTGGAACGAAGAGGTGCAGGCGTTCACCACCGCCTACGACGGCACCGACCTCGACGCGGCGTCCCTGTTCGTGGGCCTGACCGGCCTGATCGACCCGGCGGACGAGCGGTTCCAGAAGACCGTGACGGCGATCGAGGCCGAGCTGCGCAGCGGTTCCACGGTGTACCGCTACCGGCGCGACGACGGTCTTCCCGGCGGCGAGGGCGGCTTCCACATCTGCGCGGCCTGGCTGATCGAGGCGTATCTGTGCACCGGGCGGCGCAACGAGGCCGAGGAGCTGTTCGCGCAGATCGTCGGCGCGGCGGGCCCGACCGGGCTGCTGCCCGAGCAGTTCGACCCGGTCGCGGAGCGTTCGCTCGGCAACCACCCGCAGGCGTACTCGCACATCGGCCTGATCCGGTGCGCGAATCTGCTGGCCGAGAAGGCTTGATCAGGCAAGCTCGTTAGCACGCCTCGGTGACAAGTGCCGTGAAGGCCGCCTTGCCGGAATCGCATTCCGTTAAGGTGGTCTTCACGAGCATTTGCACGTTCGTTCGGGTTGCCGGCGCGGAGGTGATGCGGTGAAGCAGTACTACGGGCAGCAGTCCGCGGAGTACGCCCCGCTGCCGCCGCTGTTCGCCGCCCGGGTGCGCGTCGCTTCCGTGGTCGTCGGGGTCGCGCTGGCGATCGGCACGCTGCTCGTTTTCGGCATCACCGCGCTCGTGAACCGTCCGCTGCACGGGCACAGCCTGCCGAGCGGCCTGCTCGGTCTCGCCGCCCTGCTGCTGCCGCTGCTGTCCGTGCTCGCCATCGCCGTCGTGGTGCTGTCCGCACGCCGCTGCTTGCAAGGCGACTATCTGGTGATCGCCCGGGCTCGCAGCACGCGCGCGGCGCTCACCACCTGCTTCACGCTGCTGTCGGTCAGCTGCCTGATCGCGCTCGGGGTGTCCGCGCTGGTGGATCTCTGGGGAAACCACGGCAAGCTCGGCTTCACCGAGCTGCTCGCGACGTTCTCGAATTTCGCCATCGGCCTGATCGGCTACAGCGCCGGGCTCTGGTTCGTCCGGCCGTCGGTGAGCACGCTGGAGAAGTTCAGCGACCACCCCATCTGGTAACGCCGTGAACGCTCGCCGGCCGTGCGGGCAAGAACAGGTATGCAGGTGACCCATGACGGTCCCGAGCCGGTGTCGACCGGCCCGCAGGACCGCCCCGACCTGGGCGGCCCCGATCCCGCCCCGGCGTTCGGGCGGCTGTTCGACGCGCACGCGGCGACCATGCACCGCTACCTCGCGCGCCGCGTCGGCCCGGACACGGCGCACGACCTCGTCGCCGAGACGTTCCTGGTCGCGCTGCGCCGGCGGGAGTCTTATCAGCCGGAACTGGGCACCGCACGCTCGTGGCTGTACGGGATCGCGACGAACCTGCTGCGCCACCACGTCCGCAGCGAAACCCGGGCACTGCGAGCCACCGCGCGGCTCGCGAATTCCGGCGACCGCGGCCACGGCGGGCACGACACCCGGGTCGCCGAGCAGGTGGACGCGCAGGCCCGCACGGCACAGCTGGCCGGTGCGCTCGCCAAGCTGAGCGTCGCCGACCGCGACACGCTGCTGCTGGTCTCGTGGGCCGGGCTGGAACCGGTCGAAGTCGCCGAGGCACTCGGCATCCCGCCGGGCACCGTGCGGTCGAGGCTGCACCGGATCCGCAGATGGCTGCGCACCAACGCAGCCGCATCGAGCCGCGAGGAGGCGAAGGAACAGTGAACGACGACACCGTGCGGCATCTGTGGTCCGATGCCGAACTCGACGAGGCCCTCGCCGCACTGCATCCGCACGAGGCCGCCACCGACCGCGCCGAACTCGACCGGGCCCGCGCGAGCATGATGCGGGCCGCCGCGGCCGTGAGTGAATCCGACGAACCCGTTGTCCCGCAACGGAAACAGCGCTCCGGCGCGTGGCGATGGATCGCGGTCGCCGCGGCGGTCGCGCTCGTCACCGGCGGCGTGGTCGTGGTCCGGGAACTCGCCAGCGCGCCGTCGACGCTGGCTCCCGCGGGCCCAGGTTCCCCGGCGGACCGCCGCGAAGCGGGCGCGCCGTTCACCCACCTCGTGACCAAGTACAGCCGCACCGCGTTGGTGAACGGGACCAGTGTGTTCAGGGTTCGGGACCAGGTGGACCTGTGGATCCCGGCCGACCCGACCGGAATCTGGAAACGCCGCTGGACCCGGGCCGAACCGCCGACGCTGCTCGGCGGGGAGCCCCGGGACAGCGCGAAATTGCCCGGGCCGTCCCAGGCCGAGCAGTCCGCGCCCGGCGGGCGGTTCACGCCCGACTTCCGCGTTCCCAGCGGAGATTCACCCGCCGGCACTGTGGGCTGGTCCCTGCCGACCCCGGAATTCGTCGCGAGCCTGCCAACCGACCCCAACAGCCTGGCCAATCGCCTCCTGAAGGACCGAATCCCTCCGGCGCTGTCGCCCATCGGCGACGGACCACTGCCACAGCCGTTGGCTTATGGCACTCCGAAGGTCCCTAGCCGCATCAGCTATCCGTCGGCGACCGGGATGATCCTGAACGTGCTCGCTTCCGGGTACGCGTCGCGCGAGCTGCGGCTCGCCTTCATGAAAGCGATGGACGACCCGGCGCTCGGCTTCCAGCGGGTGCAGACCGGTCCGGACTTCACACAGTACGCGGTGCCCACCGGCCCGTACAAAATGCTCGTCTCAGTCGACGCGACGCGGCTTCAGCTCACCGACATCCAGGTGCTCTCCACGAGCACCGTCACCGGCTTCGCGCCCGGCACCTTGGTCAGCTCCGCCCAGTTCTCCTCCGAGACGACCGACCGGCCGGGAGACTGATCATTTCGCGTGGTTCGCCGCGTTGAGCGCGCTCGCCACGTCGGGTACCTCCAGCACACGGATGCCGTCCGGGAGCTTGCCGGAATCCGGCGGCACCAACGCGTGCGTGAAACCCAGCCGCGCCGCCTCGGCCAGTCGGCGGGCGACGTTCGGCACCCGCCGGATCTCGCCCGCCAGCCCGACCTCGCCCACCGCTACCAATCGCGGTGACAGGGCCACGTCGTGCAGCGACGAGGTCAGCGCGAGCACCAGCGCCAGGTCGATGGCGGGCTCGGTGATCTTCATGCCGCCGACCGTGGCGACGTAGACGTCCTTGTCGCCCAGCTTCATCCGGCCGCGTTTTTCCATCACGGCGAGCACCATGGCGATCCGTGCCGCGTCGAGGCCGCTCACCGCGCGGCGTGGCTGCGGCATGCCGCTGCTCGACACCAGCGCCTGCACCTCGCCCAGCAACGGCCGTTTTCCTTCGACCGCGACGGTGACCGCGGTGCCCGGCACCGGCTCCGCCGTCCGGCTCAGGAACAGCCCGGACGGGTCGGGCACGCCGACGATGCCTTCCTCGGTGAGCTCGAAACAGCCGATCTCGTCCGCCGCGCCGAACCGGTTCTTGATGCCGCGCACCATCCGCAGCGTCGAATGCTTGTCGCCCTCGAATTGCAGCACCACGTCCACCAGGTGCTCCAGCACGCGCGGACCGGCGACCGAACCGTCCTTCGTGACATGTCCCACGAGCACGACCGGCAGCCCGCGTTCCTTGGCGAGCGCGACAAGCCCGGAGGTGACCGCGCGGACCTGCGTGACACCGCCCGGCGAGCCCTCGACCTGCGGCGACGCCATGGTCTGGACCGAATCGACGATCAGCACGCCCGGCTTCACCGCGTCGACGTGCCCGAGGATCGCGGACAGATCGCTCTCCGCGGCGAGGTACATCTCACCGTGCACGTTGCCGGTGCGCTCGGCGCGCAGCCGGACCTGCCCCGCCGATTCCTCGCCCGTGACGTACAGCGAACGCCCGGCCGTGACCGCCCATTGGTAGGCGACTTCGAGCAGCAGCGTGGATTTGCCGACCCCGGGTTCGCCCGCCAGCAGCGCGACCGCGCCGGGCACCAGCCCGCCGCCGAGCACGCGGTCCAGCTCCGGCACGCCGGTGGCCTTCGCCCGGGCCGCCTCGACGTCGACCTCGGCGATCGGCCGCGCGGGCGCGCTCGGCGCTCCGGCGGCCACCCGCGCGATCGCCGGTTTCGCGGAGCCGCGCTCCTCGAGCGTGCCCCACGCCTGGCATTCCGGGCAGCGGCCGAGCCACTTCGCCGTTTCGTACCCGCATTCCGCGCACCGGTGGACGGTGTTGGTCTTCTTCACCACGCCGGCAGGCTATCGGCGGGCACCGACAGAAATCGCGGCGGCGATCAGGAACGCGGGTGCGCCGGCGCGGCGACCGGCAGCTCGACCACGATCGGGCCGGCGTTCTGGAAGGTGAAGGTGACCTTGATCGTCGCGCCCGGCCACAGCGGCTGCTTGAGGCCCTGCAGGACGACCTTGCCGGTGCCGAGCTGGCTCGCCGCGCCGCCGTTCTCGCCCGCCTGCGGCGTGTTCGACGCCGAGTTGGGGGCCGAGTTCGACGCGCTGTTCGAGGCGGAGCCCGGAGCCGAGCTGGGCGCGCCGTTGGCGGCCGAGTTGGTCTCCGAAGCCGGCGTGCTGTTCGCCGATTCCGGCTGCGCCGGGGCACCCTGCTCGACCGCGTCGGCCGGGCCGATCACGAGCGAGTGGCCGGCGACGATCGCCGAGTCGCCGGAGATCTGCGCGGGGCCGGAAGCGCCTTCGGAGGTCACCGAGACGAGCTTGTCGTCCTTCTGGCCCTGGTTGATCACGGTGAGCGTGAGCGGGGCGGGCGAACCGGCCGCGTAGCCGGGGCCCTGCGCCGGGTACTGCACCGCGACGTTGCGCAGCACGATCGTCTTCACCTGGGCGTAGGTGCCGTTGACGGCGGGCTGCTGGGTGTCGGTCTGAGTGATCTGACCGGCTCCGCAACCGGCGAGCACGAGTGCGGCGCCGAGCGCCGACACGCCTGCGCCGAGCACGCGGCGATTCTGCAGCCTCACGTCAGAGTCCTTCCCTTTCACGGCCTCGTCCTTCCCGAAGACTAGCCGGGCGCTTCTCCGCGCGCGGAACCGGTGTGCGTTCCCGGCCGATCGACTGTCCACAAAGGATCCCACGGCACTGGTCGAGGTGCTCGTGGCTCACCTGCATGAGCACGGCGAAAACCGGTTTGTCAAGCCCTGCCCAGGCCGCTGACCTGCGACGACGATCCCGGGTCGCTAGGTGGCCGCCGACGGGCCGTGATAGGATGGAGTCAGCGAAAGGGGCAGAGGACACATGGTTTTCAAGGTCGGAGAGACCGTCGTCTACCCGCACCACGGTGCCGCACTCATCGAAGCGATCGAGACCCGCGTGATCAAGGGCGAGGAAAAGAAGTACCTCGTCCTCAAAGTCGCGCAAGGGGATCTTACGGTTCGCGTGCCCGCTGACAACGCCGAGATCGTCGGCGTACGCGATGTCGTCGGGCAAGAAGGACTGGACAAGGTCTTCGATGTTCTGCGTGCTCCGCACACCGAAGAGCCCACGAACTGGTCTCGTCGGTACAAGGCCAACCTGGAGAAGCTCGCCTCGGGCGATGTGAACAAGGTGGCCGAAGTGGTGCGCGACCTCTGGCGGCGAGAAAAGGACCGCGGACTTTCAGCCGGCGAGAAACGCATGCTGGCGAAGGCACGGCAAATCCTGGTCAGCGAGCTCGCGCTCGCGGAGGGCACCGACGAGGGCAAGGCGGAAACGCTCCTCGACGAGGTTCTAGAGACCGCGACGGTCTGACCCCGGGTCCTCCGGTTCGCCGCCGAGGCAACCGGTTCCCTACGATCACGACCTGATGAACCCACAGGTGCTCAGTGTCGCGTTCGTGACTGTCGCGCACCGTCCGGCCGATCCCGAGTTCGCGCTCACGTCGGTCGGTGGTGCAGCACTACTCACGCACACCGTGCGGGGGCTGCTCGGCACACCGGAAATCGATCTGGTGGTCGCCGCAGCCCCCGAGCGGTGTGCGAAGTCGTTTTCCGAGGCTCTTGGCGGCCTCGAGTGCCGGGTCGTTCCCGGCGCATCGCTCCGGCAGGCATTCGCCGCCGTCGAGCCGCTTCTTTCCCCCGGCGCCGTCGTGCTGGTGCACGACGCGCTCCGGGCGTTCACTCCACAACGGACGGTCCGCCACGTGCTGGCCGCGGTCCAGGAAGGCGCGCCCGTCGCGGTTCCGGTGCTGCCGATGTCCGACACGGTGAAAACCACTGACGAGAACGGAATTGTCACCGCCACGGTGGATCGCGACGGTCTCCGCAGCGCACAAACCCCGGTTGGTTTTTCCCTTTCCGCATTCCGTTCCGCGCTCGCCGATTCCGCCGACCCCGGTCTCGCCGACACCGCCGGCGCGGCCACCGTCCCCGGCGATCCGGACGCGATGCGCGTCGCGAGCGCCTTCGAACTGACCCTCGCCGAGGCGCTCGTCGCAGGCGGAGACCGAGAGGACCCCCTGTGACCGATCTGCGGGTAGGCAACGGCGTCGACGTCCATCCTGTCGAACCGGGCCGGGAATGCTGGATGGCCGGCTTGCAGTGGCCCGGAGTCGACGGCTGTGCGGGCCACTCGGACGGCGACGTCGCGGCGCACGCCCTGTGCGACGCCCTGCTGTCCGCGGCCGGTCTCGGCGATCTCGGGGCGGTATTCGGCACCGGCGATCCGCGCATGGACGGCGCGCACGGCACCGACATGCTCGTCGAGGTGCGCGCGTTGCTGCGGGCCGAGGGCTGGCAGGTAGCCAACGCGACCGTCCAGGTCATCGGCAACCACCCGCGGATCGGGAAGCGGCGCGACGAGGCGCAGCAGGTGCTGAGCGACGCGATCGGCGGGCCGGTGAGCGTCTCGGGAACGACGTCGGACGGGCTCGGCCTCACCGGACGCGGTGAGGGCATCGCGGCGGTCGCGACCGCACTGCTGGTGCGCGGCTGAGCGAAATGCGCTCGCGCGGGAAATCGTGATATTCCATTTTCCCCGATCCTTGACCAGCGAGAACAACACGGTCCGGTAAAACGATCTTCGTCGATCGGGCAAAGATCTCCGCTAACTTCTGCGCGAGTACCCGCGGCTCATTATAGTTATTCCGCGACGTTTGCGGCGGCATGGAGCGGGGCCGCCCGGGCCAAAGGGGGACGATGCCCGTCGATGCGCATCGATTGTCCGGAGTACGTTCGATCACCGGAAGGCTGGTCGAAGAACTGCTGAGCCGTCCGGGAGGACAGAGCAGACCGTTGCCGATCGCGGTGGCGCTAGGCGTGCGCGGCTCCGGGAAGTCGGCGCTGCTGGAGGAATTGCGCACCCGGTGCGAGGACATCCCGCACGCGCTCGTCGATTTCGAGCGGCGCGACTGGGAGCAGATTCAGCCGCGGGAAC
Organism: Amycolatopsis sp. NPDC003676; assembly: GCF_053587275.1. NCBI lineage: Bacteria > Bacillati > Actinomycetota > Actinomycetes > Pseudonocardiales > Pseudonocardiaceae > Amycolatopsis > Amycolatopsis sp. NPDC003676. The sequence goes on along the minus strand of NZ_JBSFNS010000017.1, from coordinate 40,600 downwards.
TGTTAGGCCACTTGGCGTTTGATCTCGGCCGGCAATGGCGGCAATTCGGCCGTATCGCGTTTCCCCGGCTGTGGCTATGCATGCTCGTGCTCAGCGCGCCGGTGGAACTCGGCGACCGCAGGGCCGCGCTGCGCAAGCTCCGGGACCTGATCGCGAAAAACCAGCCGCTGGAACGCAATCGCGACGCGATCGTGGACGTCGTCAAGCTCGTCGGCGGCGTCACGTCCGGCAACAGCCTCCCCGGCTGGAACGAGGCGACCGAACTGCTGCTGCGCGGGCTCAGCTGGTACGACCGGCGGCGGCTGATGGGCAAGGTCAAGGCCATGCCGACCGGGCACGGCAATCACCAGGACTTCCTGATCGAGATCGCCAAGCACGCGCACGGCGACGAGGACGACCGGGCGGCGGTCGACGCGATCATCTGCGACGCGTTCCTCGCCGACCTGCGCCGCGCGTACTCCGGCCTCTCCGGCACCCGCCGGACGATGAATTGCCTGGTATTGCTGGACAACGCGCACACGAAGGGCGGGCAGGACTTCTTGCGCGCGCTCGCCGAATCGCGCAGGCACACGCCGGACGAGGCCGATCCGCTCGTGGTGATCGCGACGAGCCGGACATGGAATCCGGACTGGGGCGAAAGCTGGTCGATGGTCACCGCGCATCCTGGCAGCGACCGGGAAATCCGCCGCAACCCCGAGCATCGGACGAGCGGTCTCGAATGGCCGGTGCCGCGGCTGCCCGCGCACGTGGAGACCGATTGGATCCCCGGCCAGCCGGACAACCGCTGGTCCCCGTGGTACCTGCTGGAACTCGGCACGCTGTCCAGCGGCGACGTCGTCGATGTCGCCGCCGCGCACGACGTGCACCCGACGTCGCGGCTGCCGCGGTTCCTGTCCCGGCTCACCGACGGGCATCCCGGCGCGGTGCGGGAACTGCTGCACACTCTCGCCGCGCGCTACGAGCCGGCCAACCCGAACACGTTGCGGGAAGCCTTGTACACCAAGGTAACCGCGGAAGACGGCAGTGATTCCACTTTGCTCGCCGAGATGTGCGACTACCTGCTGCAGGACTTTTCGACCGCGAGCCGCCAGGAACTCGTCACCGCGAGCGCCGCGGTCGACGTGGAAATGCTGTTCCACAAGGAAATTCTCGATCTGCGCAATCCGATGGGCGAGGGCCCGCTGTTCAAACAGCTCGCCGATCAGCTGTGGCTGCGGGCGGATCCGGACGATCCGTCGCGCTACGTCCTGCACCCGTGGCTGCGCCGGTTGCTGCTGCGGAAGCTGGCTACGCGCGCCGACGATCACCCGTTGAGCTGGGAGAAGGTGCACACGCGCTGCCGCGATTTCTACGAGAAGAACGGCCGGGTCGCCGCCGCGCGCTACCACGATCTGGCGCTCGAAAACGTCGACGCGGTCGTCACGCACCTGTGCAAGCCGCTCGCCGCGGCGCACGCCGAGTTCGACGTGCCGACCGCGGAAGCGTGGCTCGCCGAACTGGACACGATCACCGCCGCGCCCAACCGCCTTGTCGAGAACGCGGATCCGTACACGCAGGTGCAGCAGCACGTCGGGGAATGGGAAGGCGAACTGGAGACGACGGTGGCGTGGCTGGTCGCTTCGCTGTGGCTGGCGCGCGATCCGCTCGGTGACCCGGGCGGCACCCTCAACGCCACGATCGAGAGCGGATTCCACCATCTGGCCCAAGGCCGGGGACGAGGATCGATGCTGCTGCACGAGCGAGCGGAGCGCTACCGATGACGCAACGGATCAAACCGCCGCGGCCGACGTGGGCGAAATGGCTGTGGGGCGGCGGCGCGGTGCTGCTGGTCGTGGTCATCGTCGTCGCGGCGTTCGTCGTGGTCCCGGCGATCAGCGAGGCGAATCGCACGTGCGGTACCGGCGTCGAGGAGCGGGGTGAGAATTCCGAATGCATCGGCACGACTGACGGCGAATTCGTGTTCTCTCCCGACCTCGCGGATGTGGAAAACAGAATTCATCAGGAAAATACCGAAACCGTCAGCTCCGGCAAACCGTACGTGACCATCGCGGTGCTGCTGCCGATGACGCTCACCGACCACGACATTCTCTCCCCCGAATGGGTGCGGCATCAGCTCGAAGGGGCGTATGTCGCACAGCACCGGGCCAACAAAACGCAGTCGTGGGGCAGCGTGCCGCTCATCCGGCTGCTGCTCGCGAACCCCGGCAGCCAGCTCAAACAGTGGGAGCCGGTGGTCGACGACCTGATCGGGCGCACCGGAGCGGACCGGATCGTGGGCGTGACCGGGATCGGGCTGAGCCTCGACACCGCGCGCAGCGCCATCCAGAAGCTGTCCGACCACCGCGTCCCGGTCGTCGCGTCGCATCTGGCCGCCGACGAGTTCTCGCAGATCCCCGGGTTCCTGCGGGTGTCCCCGACCAGCTCGACCTACGGCAGTTCGATGGCCGGCTACGTGAAGCCGACCGCGCACACCGCCACCGTCGTGCAGGACCAGAACCCCGGCGACCTGTACCCGAAGACGCTGGCCACGGCGTTCACCAAGACGTTCGCCGACGCCACGCACCGGATCGTCGGGCGCACCGAGTCCTACGACTCCAGCCTGCCCGGGATCGAGAACACGTTCCTGCAGATGATGCCCAATATCTGCGGCGACAACCCGGACGTCGTCTACTTCGCCGGCCGCGAGGACCATCTGAAGTCGTTCGTCGCGCAGCTCGCCCAGCGGCCGTGCCTCGACAAGCACCTGACCGTGCTGACCGGCGACCTCGCCCAGGTCGGCCCGCCCGGTCCGGAAATGCGCCGCGGCCTCCAGGCGAACGTCACCGTGCTCGCGCCCGGGCTCGCGCACCCGCAGGCCTGGCGCGACCATCCGGAGTCGTTCAACAAGGCGGCCGTCGCGAGCTTCGAAGAACCAGGGTGCGACGGCTGTTTCACCGCGGTCTTCCCCCGGGAGCGGCTGGACGACGGCATCGCGATCCTGGCGCACGACGCGGTGCTGACCGTGGTCTGGGCCATCCGGGGGATCCCGCGGGTGTCTCCGGAGCAGGTCACCGCGCAAGATGTGCTGCAGGCCAGGAACCGGTTGCACGGCCAGTCCGCGGTACCGGGAGCGAGCGGCATGATCTCGTTCGACGACCGCGGCGACCCGGTGAACAAGGCGGTGCCGATCCTGAAGGTCCGGCTCGACGCGACGCCGGAATTCGTGGAGCTGTACGTCCCGGCTGGATGACCGCCGGCCTCGGACCGGCTACGCATCGGATCAGCTCGGTATGGGCGCCGCCATACGGCGGGTACTCGGGGAACCTGCGCCATACCAGCTCGATCAACGCCCGGAAGGGCTCGGCCGGGTCAGGAGCCAGCCACGCAACGTCCTTCCCGAACCAGGAAACCCGCGAGAACGTGCACTCGAATGAGCTGGCCGTCGTCAGCACCTCGCGCAAGTCTTCGACCACAGCCTCGGTGATCAGGTCCGGCGGGACGAACGGGTAAACGACCGTGACGTGCGCCGGAACACCCCACGCGGCCGAGCGGTCCAGGACTTCTCGATAGGCGCCCGCGACCGCGTCCGCGGCCGGCACCGGCACGATCACCGCCGTCTCGGTCGCGCCCGCCAGATTGTTCAGACGCACCTCGGTCATCAGACCACGCTCGCACAGAAAGGCGCGAAGGTGAGCCGGGCACCACAAACGGGCGGCATCGCACCCGGAGTGCCCGATAGGGTTGGCGCGTGGCCATCAACGCGGTGTTGTTCGATTTCTCCGGCACTCTTTTCCGCCTTGAGCAGCAGGACGGCTGGCTCGACGACGTACGCGACGACGACGGTTCGGCGCTGGACGTCGAAGCACAGACCGAGCTGATGCGGCGGATGACCGCGCCGGTCGAGCAGTCCGTCGAACTGGACGAGGAGCACCTGCACGCCTGGCACAACCGCGACCGCGACCCGGAGCTGCACCGGAAGGTGTACCTGGAGGTCCTGCGGCTGTCCGGCGTGCCCCGGCGCGACCAGGCCGAGGCGCTGTACGCGCAGCTCATCGCGCCTGACCAGTGGACGCCGTACCCGGACACCGAAGCCGCACTGAAGGCAGTCGCGAGCAGCGGGCGCAAGGCGGGCGTGCTGAGCAACATCGCGTTCGACATCCGGCCCGCGTTCGGCCAGCGCGGCTGGGACGCGCACGTCGCCGAGTTCACTCTGTCCTTCGAGGTCGGAGCGGTGAAACCGGAGCCGGAGATCTTCCAGGCGGCGATCGAGCGGCTCGGCGTGCGAGCCGAGGAGACGCTGATGGTCGGCGACAGCGAGGAGGCCGACGGCGGTGCCCGTGCGCTGGGCTGCCAGTTCGCCCTGGTCGACCCGCTGCCCACCGCGCAGCGGCCGGACGCGCTGCTAGGCGTGCTGCGGGAGCACGGCGTGCTCTGACGTCCTGCGACGTCTCCCACAGTGCTCCCGGTACCCTTTACCTCGTGGCTTTGCACCTGTACGACACCGCGACCCGTGCCCCCCGGGAGTTCTCTCCCGTCCGCAGCGGAACGGCGTCGATCTACGTGTGTGGCGCCACCGTGCAGGGAGTACCGCATATCGGGCACGTCCGCGGCATGCTGAATTACGACGTGCTCCGCCGCTGGCTGCTCCACAGTGGACTGGACGTGCTGCTGGTCCGCAACGTCACCGACATCGACGACAAGATTCTCACCAAGGCCGCCGACGCCGGACGGCCGTGGTGGGAATGGGCGGCGACGCACGAGCGTGCGTTCGAGAAGGCGTACGAGGATCTCGGCTGCCTTCCGCCGTCTGTCACGCCGCGCGCGACCGGGCACGTCACGCAGATGGTCCAGCTGATGGAGCGGCTGATCGAAGCCGGGCACGCGTACGCCGTCGACGGCGACGTCTACTTCTCGGTGAAGTCGTTCCCGGAGTACGGCGCGCTGTCGGGCCAGCAGCTCGACGAGGTCCAGCAGGGCGAGACGCCCACCCGCGGCAAGCGTGATTCGCGCGACTTCACGCTGTGGAAGAGCGCGAAGCCGGGCGAGCCGTCGTGGCCGACGCCGTGGGGCGACGGGCGGCCTGGCTGGCACCTGGAGTGCTCGGCGATGGCGACCAACTACCTCGGCGCCGAGTTCGACATCCACGGCGGCGGCGTCGACCTGGTGTTCCCGCACCACGAGAACGAGCGCGCGCAGTCGAACGCGGCCGGCGACGGGTTCGCCCGCTACTGGCTGCACAACGCGTGGGTGACCATGTCCGGCGAGAAGATGTCGAAGTCGCTGGGCAACACGGTCGCGATCCCGGCGATGCTGGAGCGCTACCGTGCGCCCGAACTGCGCTACTACCTGGTGCAGCCGCACTACCGGTCCACGGTCGAGTACTCCGAGGGCGCGGTTTCCGAAGCCGCGCAGGGCTACCGGCGGATCGAGGCGTTCCTGCGGCGGGCGGAGTCGGCCGGCGCGGTTTCCGTGGGCGAGGTTCCGGCGGAGTTCGCCGCGGCGATGGACGACGACCTGGCCACCCCGGCCGCGTTCGCCGTGGTGCACAACACGGTCCGCGACGGTAACGCCGCCCTCGACGGCGGCGACACCACGAAGGCACTCGAATTGGCCGGCACGGTCCGCGGGATGACCGGCGTGCTCGGCATCGACCCGCTGTCGCCGGACTGGGCGGACGGCGGCTCGGACACTCCCGTCCGCGACGCGCTGGGCACGCTCGTGGAAGCCCTGCTGGCCGAACGCCAGGAGGCCCGTGCGGCGAAGGACTTCGCCCGCGCGGACGCCGCCCGCGACCGTCTCGTGGCGGCGGGGATCGCGGTGGAAGACACCCCGAACGGTCCGCAATGGACAGTCAGGAACTCCTGACTTCCTTCGCGGCAGCAGAGATTGAGGATTCATGGCAGGCAACTCACAGCGCAAAGGTGCCATCCGCAAGACCGGCACCAAGAAGGGCGCCGTCGTCGGTTCGGGCGGGCAGCGGCGCAAGGCGCTCGAGGGCAAGGGCCCGACCCCGAAGGCCGAGGACCGGCCCGGGCACAAGGCGTACCGCGCTGCCAACGCCGCCAATAAGCGTGACCAGGCCCGGCAGAAGAAGGCCGACCGGCCGGAGCTGATCGCCGGCCGCAACCCGGTCGTCGAGGCGCTGCGCGCGGACGTGCCGGGCACTGCGCTGTACGTCGCGCTCAACATCGACATCGACGACCGGGTCAACGAGGCCGTCCGGCTCGCGGGCGACAAGGGCATCTCGATCCTGGAGATCCCGCGCGAGGAGCTGGACCGCAAGACCAACCGCGCGATGCACCAGGGCCTCGGCCTGCAGGTGCCGCCGTTCGAGTACGCGCATCCCGACGACCTGATGCAGGCCGCGCGCGACTCGGGCAACACCCCGCTGTTCGTCGCGCTCGACGGCGTCACCGACCCGCGCAACCTGGGCGCGGTGATCCGGTCGGCCGCGGCCTTCGGTGCGCAGGGTGTCCTGCTGCCGGAACGCCGCAGCGCCGGAATGACCGCGGTCGCATGGCGCACGAGCGCTGGTACCGCGGCGAAGCTGCCGATCGCCGTCGCGACGAACCTCACCCGCCAGCTGCGCGCGTGGGCTTCGAAGGGCCTGATGATCGTCGGCCTCGACGCGGACGGCACGGTCGACATCGACGCCCTCGACCTGGCAGCGGACCCGCTGGTCATCGTGCTCGGCTCGGAAGGCCGCGGTCTTTCCCGCCTGGTCCGCGAGACCTGCGACGCGACGGTCTCGATCCCGATGGCCGCCGGTGTCGAGTCGTTGAACGCCTCAGTCGCCGCTGGCGTGCTGCTGGCCGAGGTCGCTCGCCGCCGCCGGATCGCCGGACGCATCTGATTTCACTGGAATCACTGGCCTGTTATCGTCGATAACATGCCCGACGACGCCCGCGCCCGCATCATCAAGGCCGCCCTGGACCTGCTGTCCACCGGCGGCCCCGACGCGGTGTCGACCCGTGCAGTGAGCTCAGCGGCAGGCGCCCAGCCGCCAACGATCTATCGGTTGTTCAGCGACAAGGACGGCCTGCTGGACGCCATCACCGTCCAGGGCTACGCCGACTACCTAGAGGCGAAAACAGCCCAGCCCCCCGCGGAGGACCCACTGGAGGACTTGCGACGGGGCTGGGACCAGCACCTGGAGTTCGGCCTGGCTAATCCGGCTTTGTACCTGCTGATGACCACCCGTCCTGGTCCTTCTCCGGCCCTGAAGAAGTCGCTGGAGATCCTCGAGGCGCGAGTCAGCCGCATCGCTTCAGCCGGACGGCTCCGGGTGCCCGAACCGCTCGCCGCCGCTTTGATCCACGCCGCCGGTTCCGGGGCGACGTTGAGCCTGATCTCGACGCCCCCGGATTCCCGCGACCTTGCGGTATCCGTCGCGGCCCGGGAAGCGGTGATCGCGGCGATCAGCACGGATCGCCCGGTGTCCCGAACGCCCGGCCCCGCCGCGGCGGCGATGGCGTTGCGGGCGGTGTTGCCGCAGGTGTCGGGGTTGAGCGAGGCGGAGAAGACGTTGATGGGCGAGTGGTTGGGGCGGATCACCGACTGAGGGCGCCAGGACGCTCGCCGCTCTTCTGGTCCTCTGGCTGAGGCAGTTCTCGCGCGCTGCCGTTCTCGCGCGCTGCCGTTTCGCGGCCTCAACTGCCGTCGTATCTGCACGGCCGCCGCCCCTCCGCTCAGCCGCGCCAACCGCCGCCCCGCGCTCCCGCATCGTGCGGCCATTACCTTGCCGTTCTGCCGCACCTCGCACTCCCGCGCCGCACACCCTTCCGCTCCGCCGCACCTCGCACGCCCGCGCCGCACTTCCGCCACTTCCTCGCTCCCCCGCACCAACCGGCCGCCTCGCTCACGCGCCTCGCGCTGCCGCATCACACGCCCGCCCACTTCCCCGTTCCTCCGCACCAACCGGCCGCCCCTCGCGCCGTCGCGAGGGGCGAAATCCTCCCAAATCCGTCACCCTCAGTGATTCGTGCTGTGATCCGTCGGGCATCGCCCCGCGGAGCCACCCGCTCGGGCTAAGGTCTCCTCCGGAACCGAGGGGGTCCGTCACCGATGTCGTTCGTTTCGCCGCTGTTCTTGTGGTACTTCATGCCCGCGGTGCTGATCGCGGTCCTGGCGTGCCCGCGCAGCTGGCGCAACGGCATCGTCGCGGTCGCGAGCCTGCTGTTCTACACGATCGGCGCCGGCCCGTACCTGTTCCTGCTGCTGCTCTGCATGGCGGTGAACTTCCTGGCCGGCCCGGCGCTCGAGCCCAGCCCGTGGGACGTCCGCGGCAAGCGCCGGAAGCGGATCCTGATCGGCGTCATCACGCTCGACGTGCTCGTGCTCGTCATCTGGAAGTACGCAGGTTTCGCGACGCAGCAGATCGCGGCCGTCGCGCACTGGTTCGGCGGCGACATGGGCGTCGCGAACATCGTGGTGCCGATCGGCATTTCCTTCTACACCTTCCACCACATCTCGTACGTGGTGGACATCTACCGCGGCGAGCGGCACGCGCTGCGCAACCCGGTGTCGTTCGCCGCGTACATCGCGATGTTCCCGCAGCTCGTGGCGGGTCCCATCGTGCGGTACCGGGAGATCGCCGACCAGCTTCCGCAACGGCGTTCGCACCGCTTGGACGACATCGCCGCGGGTTTCCCGAGGTTCGCGCTGGGCCTGTGCAAGAAGTCGATCATCGCCGATTCGCTCAGCCCGATGGTCGAAGCCTGCTTCTCGACCCCGGCCAACCAGATGACGTTCACGACGGCCTGGCTCGGCGCGATCGGCTACACCCTGCAGTTGTTCTTCGACTTCTCCGGCTACTCGGACATGGCGATCGGCCTGGGCCGCATGCTCGGCTTCCGGCTGCCGGAGAACTTCGCCCGCCCGTACTCATCGGTGACGATCACGGAGTTCTGGCGCCGCTGGCACATGTCGCTGTCGCGCTGGTTCCGCGACTACGTCTACATCCCGCTGGGCGGGAACCGTTCCGGTGCCGGGAAAACCTACCGGAACCTGTCGATCGTCTTCGTGCTGACGGGTTTCTGGCACGGCGCGCAATGGACGTTCCTGATCTGGGGCTGCTACCACGGCGCACTCCTGGTCATCGAACGCCGCTTCAACCTCGGCGACTCCCCGGCCGGTCCGGCAGCCCGCATCGCCCGCCGAGTGCTGACGCTGATCCTCGTGGTGTTCGGCTGGGTCTTCTTCCGCTCAGCCGACCTCGGCCACGCGTTGTCGATGATCGGCCACATGCTGATCCCCGACTTCGGCGGCCTCGGCGACGTCGTGGAAAGCGCGCTGACGAACCAACGACTGGTGATCCTGCTGCTGGCGCTGATCGTGTTCATCCTCCCGGCGCACCCGGTGACCGGCCCGCTGCTGGAATCGTCCCGAAGCCGCGGAGCGACGGCGCTGCGGATCGGGGTCATGACGGTGGGGCTGGTTTACGCGGCGATCCTGGTGGCTACCGGGACTTTCAGCCCGTTCCTGTACTACCAGTTCTGATCTCGCCTTACTGCGCTGCGGCAGAATGGCGGACATGCTTCCGATCTCAAGGGGAAATGCCGCGTAAGCCGCCGGGCGCAGTGCGCGCTGGGTTACGGACGCGCGCGGCTTGACGACGAGTGCCGCCGGAGGACGCTCCCGGATCCCGGCGCGGATCCCGACGAGCTGTGGTGGCGCAGACGCTGGCGAGAACGCTGAGGCAGCCCGTACGCCGAGGGTAAACTTCGCCCGTTGCCTACCGGGAGGCCCGGAACGATGACCGACCAGACCGAGCCGCCAGATTTGGCTTCCACTCCGAACGTGATCCCGTACGTCGACCCGCACAATGGGCCTCGGCGGTTGCTCACGATCGATATTTCCACGCATATTTTCCACGCCGGCGCGTACATCCCGTTCGTGGGGATCGACGGCCGGCAGTACGTCGTTTCCTGGGGCGCGGTGTCGTTCGAGATTCCCGCTGACCGCAACGTGCACGTCAGCGTGCACCTGCAGAGCAACGGCGGGGCCGGTTACACGCCGTCGCCGTTCGCGTCGATCATTTTGTACCCGAATCCGTTGCCGCAACGGCTGGCTACGCAGTTCGCACGGGCGGGCATGGGGGCGCTCGTCCCGCTACCGTAAGAGGACCACGGAGGGGGAAGTATGGGTTATCCCGGTATGCCCGGACCAACCAAACAGGCGCGAAACCTTGCTCTGGTGCTCGCCGGAGTGCTCGGGCTCAGCGAGATAGTCGTGCTGTGGGCCGAAGCCGCGACCATGATCAATCATGGTTGGGACAGCGGCAGCTACGTGCATCCGCTGCTGGCTGTGCTGAGTATCGCGGTGCTGCCTGGAGCGGCATTGCTCGCGACGCGAGGTCTCCGCCCGGCGCGTTTTCTCGTGGTGCCCGCGGTTCTGCAGGCGGTGGTGGCCATTGTTTCGCTGTCGCGTTTGCTCTCGCGGCACGTGCTTGCCGTCGTGGAACTTCAGACGGGCATCGCGGCTGTCGTCGCCGGGCTGACGGCGATCGCGATGCTGCTGCCTCCGGTCGCCAAGGTTCTTCCGGGCGCACAACCTGCCGGAACGGGCCACGGTCCGGCGGCTTGGACGGCACCGCAGCTCCCGCCGCAGGGATACGCCGGGCAGGTCCCACCAGCCGGGTACGCACCTCAGCCGGGAGCCGCGTATCCGGGCCAGCCCGGGTTTCCGGGTCAGCCCGGGGCTCCGGGTCAGCCCGGGGCTCCGGCACAGCCCGGGTTTCCTATGCAACCCGGATCTTCACCGCAGCCCTGGACTCCTGCTCAGGCTGGGTACCCGATGCCGCCGCCCGCGCCGGGGAATCCCTTGCCGCAGAACGGTTACCCGGCGGCACCAGCCACTCCACCGCCTGGATACCCGCCCCAGCCTGGGTATCCGCCCCAGCCCGGGTATCCGCCGGGCCAAGGCGGCCAAGGCGGACCGCCGCCCTCGCAATGATCAGTCAGCGTTGGCCGTATCCCTTCAGCTTCTCCACCACATGCTCGATTTCCGCTGGCGGCAACAAACCCGGGCTACCAGCGGAACGGGCCACCAGCCACACCTGGCACACCCATTCCAATTGCTGAGCACGGCTATACGCACTCGACAACGAGTCGCCGTAAGTGATCGTGCCGTGGTTCGCCAGGAGGCAGCCTCGGCGATCGGCCAAGGCCTCCAGCATGGCGTCGGCAAGCTCGGTGGTGCCGTAGGTCGAGTACGGGGCCACACGGGCGGTAGGGCCAATGGCCGCGAGCATGTAGTGGATCGGTGGGACTTCGGTGACCAAAGTGGACACTGCGGTGGCGTGGACTGAATGCGTGTGCACCACCGCGTTCACCGGGGCGGACTCCGGATCGACGGCCCGGGTGTACACGGCCAGATGCATCGGGAGTTCGCTCGTCGGCTTCAGGGAACCGTCCTCGGGGTTGCCGTCGAGGTCCACTACGGGGATGTCGGCGGGCGTGAGGGCGGCGTAGTCGACGCCGGTCGGGGTGACGGCGACCAGGTCGCCTGCCCGCGCGGACACGTTGCCCGACGTGCCGACGACCAAGCCGTCCGCGGTCAGGCGGCGGGCGTACTCGCACACTGCGGCACGCTCGTTCTCCAGGATCATTCACAGCCTCCACAGTCCGCGCGCGGCAGACAGGGAAGCCTGGTAGTCGGCGTAACCGCGCTCGTAATCAGCCACATTTTCGGGCCGGGCCTCGACCGTTCGCGAGTTCGCGGCCCAGCGATCCCGATCGTACGGCCTTCCCAGCGCGTCCGCGGCAGTGAGCACAGCACCGCGGGCGCCGACGCCGGGGTCGCTCGGGATCACGACCGGACGGCCGAGTACATCGGCGAAAATCTGCAGCCATTCGGGCGAGCGGACTCCTCCGCCGCAGGCATAGAGCTGCCCCGACAGGCCGGCGGCTTCAAAGCAATGCCGTGCGGCGTAAGCGATCGACTCGCAGAGCGCCCGCACCAGATCGGCCCGGCCGGTTTCCAGGCTCAGCCCGGAGAATTGTGCGCGCGCTCCGGCGTCGACGAACGGCGCGCGTTCGCCGGATACCGAAAGGAACGGCAGGGCACGTACCCCGCGAGCGCCTGGCTTGCTGCTCGCCAGCAGCGGGTCGATTTCCTCGACGCTGATGCCCAGCAATTCGCAGGCCCAATCGATGCCTGCCGTACCGACCATCGCTGGCATCGCGTGCAGGTATTCGTGCTCGTCGGGCGTGCACAGGAACATGCCCGCCGGTTCCGCTTCAGGGTCGAAAGCGGGATCAGCAGTGAGCACCTGGCAGGCGAGCGTGGTGCCTGCGGTGAGGATTCCGTCGCCCGGTTTCCGTACGCCAGCCCCGATTGCGCTGGCCGGCAGGTCGAAAGGCCCTGCGGTGACCGGCAGTCCTACTGGCAGCCCGAGCAAATCGGCACCGCGCCGGTCGAGGCGGAAGACCGACTTCGCCGGGGCCGGTTTCGCGAACAGGGAACGGCGATGGCCCAGACCGCAGGCCTCGATCGCACCATCGTCGTAGCTGCGGGTGGCCGGGTTCAAGAACGGCAGCGAGGCATCCGAAACGTCGACCGTGATCTCGCCGGTGAGCCGCTGCAGCACCGCGTCGACGCAGTATCCGGCCACCGCGGCGCGGTCGAGCACCTCCGGCTCATGAGTGTCCAAATAGGACATGATGGCCGCGGTGCAGCCGGGGAACATGCCGGAACCGGTGCGGCGGAAGACTTCCGCAGTCACGCCGTCAGCCTGCCATTTCGCGAGCACCGTGTTCGCCCGGCCATCGAGCCACGAGATGGCCGGGTGCACCGCGGCGCCCGTCTCGTCGCGGAGCCAGAGCCCGTCGCCCTGTCCGGTCAACGCCAACGCGGACACCGGTTCGGGCAGCGCGGCCGCGACCTCGCGCACCACCGTCGCGACCGTGCCGACGACCTGGTCGAGATCCTGCTCGACCCGGCCGCCCGAAAGGTGGTGCACCTCGGACGGCGTGCACGCGCTCGCGATGGAGCTGCCGTCCTCGTCGAACACCACGGCCTTGGTGAGCGACGTCCCGATGTCGACCCCGACTATCACGGCCGTCGCTCCAGCACCTCAGGATTCGCGAGGTTGGCGAGCTGCTCGCCGCGCGCGTACCGGCCGACCTCCGCGGCGACGATCGCGGCCGCCCGCTCAGCGGTCTGCCTGCTCGCGCCGGCGAGGTGCGGGGTCGCGATCACGTTGGGCGCATCGCGCAGCGCCCAGTCCGCCGGCGGCGGCTCGACGTCGTAGACGTCCAGCGCGAGCGCGCCGAGCCGACCGGAACGCAGAGCCTCGGGCAGCGGCGCGTAGTCGAGCAGGCCGCCGCGGGCGGTGTTCACGAGGACCGCGCCCTCCGGCAGAAGGTCGAGTTTACTCGCGTTGATGAGGTGCCGGGTCTCCTCGGTGAGCCGTGCGTGCAGGCTCACGACGCGACTCTGCCGGAGCAGCTCGTCCAGCTCGACAAGCTGTGCGCCATCGGCCTCGACCGCGGCACGGTCGGCGTACGGGTCAGCCACCAGGACGTTCGCCCCGAACGCGACGAGCACCTTGGTGACCCGGGACCCGATCGCGCCGTATCCGACGAGGCCGACGGTGGTACCGCCCAGCTCTAGCCCGGCCTGGTCGTAGGCGTAGTAGTCGCCGCGCCAGGTACCGGCGAGCAGTTCCGCCGAGGACGTCGAGATCCGCCGCATCGCGGCGAGGATCATGCCGACGGCGAACTCGGCCGCCGCGCCCGCGTTGCGACCCGGCGCGTAGGTGACGGCGACGCCCGCCTCGGTGGCGGCGGTGAGGTCGACGTTCACCGGCCCGCCTCGGCACACCGACACGAGCTTGAGCTCCGGTGCGGCGGCGAAGACCTTTTTGGTGAACGGAGCCATCTGCGTGACGACGGCCTCGGCACCGGCGAGTGCCTCGATCACCTGGTCTTCGGTACCGCTGGCCTCCAGCACGTTGCCGACCGGCCCGAACGGCTCGACCGGCCACGGCAGCGTCAGCTCGGCGACCTCGTGGTCGCCGCCGAGTTCCGCGCGGACGGCTCCGGCCAGCAGGCCGGGGCTGACGAAGTGGTCTCCCGCAGCGAGAATGTGCAACTCTGCTCCCTCACTCGCTCTGTGCCGATTGTGCGCCACGACGGACGCCTTGGTCAGTGGGCGTTCTCGTATTCGGTGATGTGCGCGACCTTGGTCGCGCTGGCCGACGCCGGGTCGAAGCGGTATCCGACCCATTCGGCCACGATCTTCTTCGCCACCTCAGGGCCGATCGCGCGGGCCCCGAAGGTGATCACCTGGCAGTCGTTCGATTTGATCGACCGCTCGGCGGAGTACGAATCGTGCGCGACCGTCGCCCGCACGCCGGGAACCTTGTTCGCCGAGATCGCCATGCCGATGCCGGTGCCGCACACGAGGACGCCGCGGTCTGCTTCGCCGCGGGCGATCGCTTCCGCCGCGGCCAGCCCCAGCAACGGGTACGCCCGGTCGTCCGCCGCGTCCGGCACGCCGAGGTCGGTCACCTCGGTGACCCGTTCGTCGGCCTGCAGCAGGTCGCGCAGCTGATTCTTCAGTTCGACCCCGGCGTTGTCCGCCGCCACCACGATGCGCATCAGTCAGCGCTCCTTTCCAGCTCCTCGCCGACAGCCGTGACCAGCAGCGAGAACGACACCGCACCCGGGTCCGAATGGCCCTCGCTCCGTTGCGCGAGCCGCGCGGCGCGTCCCTTTGTCGGACGCAAGTGCGCGGTCTCCCGCGCGGCTACGACAGCCGCTCCAGCGGCTTTCCGCCATGCCTGAACTACTTCCGAGCCCGTCTGCTCTCGCAGCGTGGCCCGGAACGGCTCGATCGCGTCGAGCATCGTCTTGTCGCCCGGTTCGGCCTTACCCAGCTCGCAGAACGCCCGAACCGCACCGTCGACCGCGTCGGCGAGCATCGCCGTGGTGATGTCCTCGGCGGCCACGCCGCTCAGACCGGCTCCGGTTTCCGCCAGCAGCACGCCGTACAACGCACCCGAGGCACCGCCAGCCGCATCGGCGAACGCTGTCCCGGCGGCCAGCAGCGCACCGGAAACCGTGTCCGGTTCACGCCGAGCGGCTGCGACAGCGGCACGCATTCCGCGAGTCATGCCGAGCCCGTGGTCTCCGTCCGCGGCCACCGCGTCGAGCCTGCCCAGTTCGGCTTCGTTCTCCTCGATGCTGCGCAAAGCCGCGGTGAGAACCCGGTCGACCACGCTGGCCCCCGGAGCCTCCTCGGTCAGCAATTCGTCCACTGTGGACTCAAGCTCGACCGTGGCCAGTTCGGCGCCGCTGGTGCGATAGCCCGGGGTGTCGCACGGCGCGGCGTACAGCTCGGCCAATTCGTCGTCCAGCACCAGGATCGACAGCGAAACCCCGGCCATGTCGAGCGACGTGACGAACTCCCCGACCTCGGAGTGCACGGGGCTGAGCCCGGCCTGGGCGAGCCGTTCGTGCACGCGGGTGTAGGTGACGAACATTTCCTCGTATTTGGTGCGGCCGAGCCCGTTCACCAGCACGACCACCCGGCCGTCACCCTCGGGAAGCTCGGGCAGGAGGCCGTCGACCAGTTCGTCCGCCAGCTCCGCCGCGGACAACCGGCCCACCGTGCGCACACCCGGTTCGCCGTGAATTCCGAGGCCCAGCTCCATTTCCTGGTCCGCGACGGTGAACAGGGGCGCGTCCGCACCGGGCAGCGTGCAGCCGCCGAACGCGACGCCGAACGTCCGCGTGCGAGCGTTCGCTTTCGCCGCGACCTCGTGCACCGCGTCGAGGCGGTAACCGCGCTCCGCCGCCGCGCCCGCGATCTTGAAGACGAGGAAATCGCCTGCCACGCCCCTGCGGCGCTCCGGTTCGGTCGCCGGACCGCTCGCGATGTCGTCGGTGACCAGGATGGTGCGGCTCGGGATGCCCTCCGCCGCCAGCCTGCGGGCGGCGAGTCCGAAGTGGAGCACGTCGCCTTGGTAATTGCCGAAGCCGAAGAGGACGCCAGCGCCGTTGTCCGCCGCCCGCGCCGTGCGGTAGACCTGCTCGGCGCTCGGGCTCGTGAACACGTCTCCGACCACCGCGCCGTCCGCGAGGCCAGGGCCGACGAGACCGGCGAACGCCGGGTAGTGCCCGCAACCGCCGCCGATCACGACCGCGACCTTCGGGCTCTCCGGAGCCTCGCGGCGAACGACGCCGTAGGCATCCGGCACCTTCTGCACCGTGCGGCCGTACGCGGTGACGAACCCGTCCAGCCACTGCCGCTTGAACGTGTCCGGGGAACCCAAGGTGGTCATGGTTCAGTCCTTCACAGCCACCGGCTCGCCGGCCAGGTAGGCCAGGAGCTTCAGTCGGACGTCGTCATTGCTCGCCGCCACCGCGCTGGCCAGCTCCAGCGCGTCCGGCTTCGGCGGGTAGGTCGGGTTGGGCAGTGCGATCACGGTGAGCCCGGCAGCGGCCGCCGCCCGGATGCCGTTGCTGGAGTCCTCAACCCCGAGGCACTCGCTGCCCGCTTTGCCGAGCCGGGCCGCCGCCTCCAGGTACACGTCCGGGTTCGGTTTGCCCCGCGCCACCTCGGCGCTGGACACCGTCGCGGTGAACTCGCCGGTGAGCTGGTGTTTTTCCAGCACCGCGTCGATCACCCGGCGGGCGGCCGAGGACGCGAGCGCGACCGGGACCCGCTCGCTGACCTCTCGGACCATCGCGCCCGCACCGGGCAGCAGCGGCGCTTCTCCCGCGTCGATCGAGGCGATCATGCCGTCGACCACCGCGCGTTCCACCTCGTCCGCCTGGTCCGGCACCCCGCACCGGCGGGCGAGATAGCCGGCCCATTCGGGCGCGCTCATGCCTTGTACCGAGGCCGTGTCCTCCGCCGTCCACTCGACCTGGTGGCGAGCGGCGAAAGCGACCCAGTTCTCCTCCCAGAGGTGTTCACTTTCCACCAGGACACCGTCGAGGTCGAACACCACCGCGTCGAGCGTCATCCACCAGATCCCTTCAGAGAGCGAGCCCGTTTCACACGAGCAATGTTAAATTAACAGCGAGATTGAGAAGTTCGCAAGGGTGTTCACACACAAGGAGGGCACGAGTGGGCGCACGGCTGCTGCTGGCCAGGCACGGGCAGACCGAATGGCACGCGGAGAACCGTTACGCGGGCACCAGCGAGGTGGCGCTGACCGAGGAGGGGATCCGCCAGGCCGACGCGCTGGCCGCGTACGCCCGCCGGGTGAAACCGGACGGGTTGTTCTGCTCGCCGCAACGACGTGCCCGGCGCACGATCGAACCGGCGGCCGAGGCACTTGAACTGGTCCCGGAAATCGTCCCCGGCCTGCGGGAAACCTACTTCGGGATCGCCGAGGGCCGCACCCGCGACGAGGTGCGCCAGACTGACCCGGAGGCGGTCGAACGCTTTCTCGCCGACCCGATCGCCGGGGCGTTCCCCGGTGCCGACGATCCGGCCGAAGCGGCCGAGCGCGGGGCGCGCGCGATCCGCGCGATTGCTGCCGCGACCAGCGGAATCGCACTGGTCGTCGCGCACAACACGCTGTTGCGGCTCACGCTGTGCCAGCTGCTCGGCATCCCGTTGTCCCGCTACCGCAGCGTGTTTCCGCGCCTGGACAACGCGGCCGTCACCGAACTGGAGGTGAGCGGTGACCGAACTGCCCTGGTGCGCTTCAACCTCCCAGTGGAACCGCGATAATCACGGCATGTCGAGCGAAAAGCCTGCCGCGCACCCCCGCGAGAACCGTCAGCAGAGGCTGACCGAGCACGTGTTCCAGCAGGGTTCGGCGACCATCGGCGAGCTCGTTGACCTGCTGGGCGTCAGCATGATGACGGTGCACCGGGACATCGACGAGCTGTCGCGGCGCGGCCTGGTCCGGAAGTACCGCGGCGGGGTCTCGGCGATGCCGTCGACAGTGTTCGAGAGCAACGCCGAATACCGGATGAACGCGCACGTCGACGCGAAACGGCTGATCGCGATGCACGCGGTGGAGCAGGTCGAGCCCGGAATGTCGGTGCTGCTCGACGATTCCACGAGCGCGCTCGCGCTGGCCAGGCTGCTGGTCGACGTGACGCCGCTGACCGTCGCCACGAACTACCTCGCCGCGATCGACGTCCTCAAGAACGTGCACGAGCTGCGGCTGATCTGCATCGGCGGCGACTACTCGCCCACCCACGACTCGTTCCTCGGCATGCAGAGCATCGAGTCGATCGAGCGGCTCTCGGTCGACATCGCGTTCGTGTCGACCTCGGCGATGAGCACGTCGATGAGCTTCCACCAGGAGCCCGAGATCGTGATGATCAAGCGGGCCATGCTGGCCAGCGCACGGCACAAGGTGCTGCTGATGGACCACAGCAAGATGAAGCGCACGGCCCTGCACCGGCTCGCCCCGCTGGACGACTACGACCTGCTGATCGTGGACGAGGAGGCCGATCCGCACTACGTCGACGAGCTGCGCAGCCGGGTCGAGGTGCAGGTCGCCGAACATCCCGACAACTGATCGACTTCATAACACTCTTGCGTGCGAAGTTCACACAGTCCATGATACGTTTGATCTCGACGTCATGGAGGCGTGTATGAACGAGTCGGCAACAGCGGAGTTGCCCAAGTCGGGCTTCGGGCGCTTGCTCACGAAATGGGGGCTGCCCGCGCCCCTGTTCCTCGGGTATGTCGGTCTGCTCCTGTTCATGATCGGCGACGGAGTGGAGTCCGGCTTCATCGCGCCGTACATGGCGGACAACGGCGCGGGCACGGAAATCAAAGCGTCGTACGTGATCACCGTGTACGGCATCGCCGTGATGCTGGCGTCGTGGCTTTCGGGCGCGCTGTCCGAACTGTGGGGGCCGCGGCGGGTGATGATCATCGGCCTGGTCATCTGGCTGGTGTTCGACGCGCTGTTCCTGACGCTCGGCCTCGCCGGCGGAAACTACGCGGCGATGCTGATCTGCTACGGGATCCGCGGATTCGGCTATCCGATGTTCGCGTTCGGCTTCCTGGTGTGGATCACCGCGGTGGCTCCGGTCGCGCGGCTCGGCGCGGCAGTCGGCTGGTTCTACTTCGCCTTCACCGGCGGCCTCCCCACGCTCGGCGCGCTCGTCGCGAGCTTCACCAACCCGCTGTTCGGCCACTACGGCACGCTGTGGGTGGCGGTCGTGCTGCTCGGCATCGGCGGACTCGTGGCGGTGCTCGGAGTCCGGCAGCGCACCGGATACCGCAGGCTCGCGCCGCCTGACGTGAAACCGGTGCAGAGCCTGGTTTCCAGTGTGTCGATCGCGTGGAAGAAACCGCGGGTCGGAGTCGGCATGATCGTGCGGGTCATCAACACCGCGCCCGAATTCGGCATGCTGGTGTTCTTCCCGACGATCTTCATCTCCCAGATCGGGTTCGGGGAGAGCCGCTGGCTGCTGCTGGTGTCGGTGATCTACGGGACGAACATCTTCTTCAACCTGATCTTCGGCGTGCTGAGCGACCGGATCGGCTGGCGCACCACAATTTTCTGGTTCGGCGCGATCGGCTGCGCGATCTCGATCCTGTTGCTGTACTTCGTGCCGGTCGCGATGGGCGCGCAGTATTACTGGCTCGCGCTGATCGTCGGCGCGCTCTACGGCGCGACGCTCGCCGGATTCGTGCCGATCTCCGCACTGCTGCCGTCGCTGGCCCCGGAGCACAAGGGCGGCGCGATGGCTCTGCTGAACCTCGGCGCGGGTGCGGCGGCGTTCGTCGGGCCAGCGATCGTGTCGCTGTTCCTCGGGCCGGCCGGTGCCGCCGGGGTGGTCATCATCTTCGCCGCGCTGTACCTGGTGGCCGCGGTGCTGGTGCGATTCCTGAAACTGCCTGAGGAAACCGAGAAAGCGCTCGCGACCGACGGCAGCCTGCAGGACGTCGAAGAAAGGGTCAGCACGGCGTGAACGAGCAGGTCTCGGTCGGCATCGACGTCGCCACCGCGGGGGTTCGCGCCTTCGCGGTGCGCGGCGGCTCGGTCCTCGCCACCGCATCGGCGTTGCTGCCGGCGCCGGTGCGCGCGGGCGGGGGCCGCAGCGAACAGGATCCGTCGGCGTGGTGGCCCGCGGTCTGTTCGGTGCTGAACGAGGTCACTGCCGCTTTGCCCGGACGCGGCGCGGAAGTCTCGGCGGTGGCGATCGCGGCGACGTCCGGGACGATCGTCGGAGTCGATGCCTCAGGCGAACCGGTGACGCCCGCGTTGATGTACGACGACCGGCGCGGCGCGGACTACAACGCGAAAGCCGTGGAACTCGGTGCCAACCGGTGGCGGAAACTGGGTTCAGGAGTCTCGCCGACCGCGGCAGCCGGCCGGATCGCGTGGCTGGCCGAACATACCGAGGCGGTGGCCGTCCGGCACACGCCGGAGATGATCGCGGCGAGACTGACCGGACATCCGGTCGCGGCGGATTGGTCGCACGCGCTCAAAAGCGGCTACGACCCGCTGGCTGAGGAATGGCCGTCCGAGGTTTTCGCCGGATTAGGCGTGCCGGACGGAATGCTGCCGCCGGTGGTCGCGCCGACCACCGTGCTCGGCGAGGTCTCGGCGCCGACGGCCGGGTTGCCCGCCGGATGTCTCGTGGTGGCAGGCATGACGGACGGATGCGCGGGGCAACTGGCCGCAGGCGCGGTCGAGCCGGGACGGTTCGTAGGAATTCTTGGAACCACTTATGTCCTGAAGGGTGTCACAGAATCATTGGTGCCGGACCCCACCGGAGTCATGTACAGCCATCGGCATCCAGACGGCTGGTGGCTGCCAGGCGGCGCGTCGAATAACGGCGGTGAGTCCGTTTCGGACAGTCCCCGGCTAGCCGAACTGGATGCCGCCGCCGCGGCTCGCGGACCGGCCGAGGTGGTGACGTTCCCGCTGCGACGCAAGGGAGAACGTTTCCCCTTCGCACACGGCGACGCGGAAGGCTTCGTCCTAGGTATTCCGACCGACGAGGTCGAGCTGCACCGGGCTCGGCTGGAAGGAGTCGCTTTCCTGGAACGGCTAGCACTGGATCACCTGCGACGACTGGGTGTCCCGGTCCGCGAACCGCTCCTCGCGGCGGGCGGCGGCAGCAAGAGTCCTTTGTGGACTCAGATCCGGGCTACGGTGAGCGGGCTTGGACTGCAAGTGGCACCGCAGGCAGAAACGGGCTACGGCGCGGCGCTCCTTGCGGCGGCCGGATGCACGCCGGGCGGCCTGAGCGCGGTGTGCAAGGAGATGCCGGTGGGGTCGCTCGTCGAGCCGGACCCTCGTGAGGGCGCGGCGTTGTTGGCTTCGTACCAACGGTTTTGCCGGGAGTTGCGGGACCGCGGCTGGATTGACGAGGAACTGTTCACGGTGGCGGCGGGGTGATGCGGCTGGGGTAGTTGCGAGACTTAGCTTCGGTGCTTGGTCGGCCTTTGCGGGATGGGCGGCGGCCGGAGGAAGGTGTGCGCGGGGGTTGGCTTCCGCTAGCGGGTCAGCGGCGCGGCGACCGCACCGTCGCGGAGACGAGCGCGGCGATCGCGGCAAGGAACGCGACGATGGCGGCCAGACCGATTGGCACCCCGTTGCTCTTGTGGAAACCGAGCACGAAGTCGAGGTGCGCGACGAAACTCGTACCCGCTGGCAGCGGCACGGCCACAATCACGACCACGTACAGCAGGCACAGCCCGAACAGGGTCCATGCCGCCCAGACGTGCCGCGCGAGCAGGAAACCGGCGGGCACGACCACGGCGAACGCGGAGAGCAGGCCGCACACGACGTTCGTCCACACCATGCCCGCCCACTCGCCGACCGGGCCGCCGATCAGCACGTTCGCGAAGACGAACCACACCAACGCGATCGCTGTGCAACCAGCGAGGGCAGCCGCGACCGTCCCAGCCGGAAAGTTCGCCCGGCGGCGGACCAACGCGGGGGTCGGTGCGGGGAAACCCGGTGGCACGGACATCCGGAACTCCTGACGATCTCGGGTAGGCGCGAGCGTCTCATTCCCCTTGGCGCGATTCAGCCTGCTGTCCTGTTCCAGCCACGGAATCCACTGGACAGCACCAGCATGGAACGGCCGAAGGAGTTCGCGCGCGGGGAATTACCGGCCCTGCGTCCGGCGTCGACGTCACTTCGGCGGACGACGCCATCAACTCTGGCACCGTCTCAGGACAAACTCTGGCCATGTAGCGCTCGGTCGCCCGGAGTGTCACAGGAATCAGGACAGCAGGTCAGGAACAGCCCGCGCGTGGGCAACTCGGGCGACGGCCGTTGCCATTGCCGATGCGAAAGGCCAGCGATTCAGCGAGTTTGGCAGTTGCTGCGGGCCTACGGCCGCCGGCGTGTCCGGAGCAGCCGCCGGTGCGTCCGGAGCAATGGATGCGACGGGGCACGGAGTCGGCTGGGGCGGGTCAGGAACGGCCCGCGCGAGGGCGTCCGGGGCGGCGGCCATTGCCGTTGCCGGTCCGAGGGGCGGGCGGGTCTCCGGGCTTGGCAGCTTGCGAGTCCGCGGCCGCCGGGGCGTCTGGAGTGGCGGATGCGGCTGGGCGCGGAGTCGGCTGGGGCAGAGCGGGTGCGGGCGAGCCAGTCGGCGAAGGCGCGTCAACCACAGCCTGCGGAGGCTCCGCAGCGGCGGCTTCCTCTTCCTGCGTACCGAGAAAGCGCAATGCCTCCTGGACGGCCTCATTAGTGGCAGCGATCCGGTCGGCGACCTTGGTCCGCAGGTCCAGCGCCAGGGTGCGCGATTCGGTGGCTTCGGTTTGCTTCTGGAGAGCGTCGGCGAGAGCGGTCTCGGCCTGCGCCTTCTTGACCGCGATCTCTTCCGACGCTCGACGGTCGGCTTCGGCTCGGACTTTGGCGGCCTCAGCTTCGGTGGCGGCGTCGGTTTCGGCGCGGACGCGGGCCGATTCTTCGTCGGCGGCGAGGCGGGCGGCTTCGGCGGCAGCGTCGGCCTCGGCGCGGGCCCGGGCGGCTGCTTCGTCGGCTTCGGTGCGGACGCGGAGGGCTTCCGCATCCTTCTCGTCGCGGATTCGGCGGGCTTCGGCGTCCGCGGCCAGACGGGCGTGTTGGGATTCGGCGTCTGCCTTGGCACGGGCTTCGGCCGCGGCTTCGTCGGCTTGGGTGCGGGCTGCCAACGCCGCTTGATCTGCTTCGGCGCGGGCCGTTGCGGAGGATTGGTCTGCCTCGGCTCGGGCGGTTGCGGCGAGTTCGTCGGCTTCGGCGCGAGCGCGGTCGGCGGCCTCGGTGCGGGACGCGATCTCCGCATCGGCCGCGGCGGTCCGGGTGGCGATGTCTTCATTGGCCGCAGCTGTGCGGGTGGTGATGTCCTCGTCCGCCGCCGCAGTGCGAGTGGCGATGTCTTCGTTGCCCGCCTTAAGCCGAGCTTCCAGATCCGCCAGGCGAGTCGCGATCTCCTCGTCGGCAGCGGCAGTGCGAGTAGCGATATCCGCTTCCGCAGCAGCGATCCGCGACTCAAGGTCCGCCTGTCGCGCGGCCAAATCCTTCTCCGCGGCCGCGACTCGGGCGTCCAGAGCCTCCGAGCGCGCGGCGAGGTCGGCGTGGGTCTCCGTCAGCAAGCGCTGGCGTTCCGCTTCCGCTTCTTTAGCCGCTTTGTCCGTTGCCCGTTGGGTTTCGTGCGCGTAGCGGTCCGCTTCGCCGCGCGTTGAGGTCGCGTCTGCTTCCGCTGAGCGGCGGAGGTCGGCGATTTCCTCCTCGGCCAGTTGCACCATCATCCGCACGCGCTCGGAGATCGCGCCGGCACCCGCCGGGCTCGAGGTGACGCGGACTAGCGCTGCCTTCGCCTCGGACAGTTCTGACTGGGCTGTCGTCAGCGCCTTCGTGAGCTCGCCCGCCGTGGCCACCGCCTCGTCACGGCCGTGGGACGTCGTGTTCAGTTCGCTGGTCAGCTGGGCGATGCGGGCGTCGACCTGGTGGGGGTCGTAACCCTTGCGGGTAACAGCAAAGGCGGGGTGCTGCGGCTTTTCGGGCGCGACCATCGGGCTACCTTAGTGATCGGGGCACCTGCGGCACGTACCGCCAAACGGCTGTATTACGAAGCGCGAAACCCGACGTCACGCATGGCATCCTGTCCCCTCGACCTACCGCGCGGGCGAACGGGGCAGACGCATGGACCTTTCAGCCATCGCCGCCGACCTGGCCGCGCACTGGCATGTGTACGCGACCATGCCGTTCATCGCGGCGCTCATCGGCTACCTGACCAAACGCGTCGCGATCGAGATGATGTTCCGGCCGCTCGAGTTCCGCGGCATCCGGCCCTTCCTCGGCTGGCAGGGCGTCATCCCGGCCAACTCGCGGCGGATGGCGACCACCGCGGTCGATCTGCTCACCAAGAATCTCCTCGACCCGCGTGAGGTCTTCGCTCGGCTCGATCCGGAGGAAATGGTCGCGCAGCTGGAAGAACCGCTGCTGAAGGCGGTCGACGAGGTCACCCGCGAGGTGTTCGAGACCTATCAGCCGCGGCTGTGGGAAATGCTGCCCGCCCGCGCTCAGCAACTGCTGGTGGACCGCGTCCGCGCGCAGGCGCCGGTGGTCGTGAAGCGGCTGATGCGGGAAGTGTCGGCCAATGTGGACGAAGTTCTCGACGTCAACGACATGCTGATCAACGCCATGGTCCGGGACAAATCGCTCACCTGCCGGTTGATCCGCGAGGTCGCGGCGCCCGAGTTCCGGTTCATCGCACGCAGCGGGATCGGGTTCGGATTCGTCATCGGGCTCGTCCAACTCATCGCGTGGGCGCTCACGAAACAACCGGTGATCATGCCGGTCTTCGGTTTCGTCACGGGCTTCGTCACGGACTGGCTCGCGCTCAAAATGATCTTCTACCCGCGGCAGCCGCGGCGGTTCTTGTTCTTCACCTGGCAGGGAATGTTCCAGAAACGCCGCGCGCAGGTCGCCGCGGATTACGGTGCGTTGATCGCGGAAGAGGTCCTCACCGCGGGCAATGTGCTGGAGGCGGTGCTGACCGGGCCGCGGGCGGACAAGTTGTTCGCGCTTGTCACGCGGGAAGTCCAGCGGACCGTCGACGCGCAGGCCGGGCTGGCGAAGCCGCTGGTCGCGCTGGCTGTCGGCGGGCGCGAGTACCAGCAGATGAAGCAGGCCGCCGCGGAGAAGGCCATCGCGTATCTGCCGGAGACCGTCAAGCACGTCGAGAGTTACGCGACCGACGCGCTCGACGTCCGCAACACGATCGTCGAGAAGATGCAGCAGCTGACGCCACTGGAGTTCGAGGGCATTCTCCGTCCTGCGTTCAAACAGGACGAATGGAAGCTGATCGCGGTCGGCGCGGTGATCGGCGGGCTCGTCGGCGAACTGCAGGTCCTGCTCCTCCTCCACTGACCGCGCGGGTTACCGTTCCGTAGGCAACACGGAGGGGACGCGCGTGCACACATTCGCCGAGCACTGGCCGGTGTACGTCTCCATGCCGTTCATCGCGGCGCTCATCGGCTACATCACCAAGCGCGTCGCCATCGAGATGATGTTCCAGCCGCTCGAATTCGTCGGCATCCGGCCCTTCCTCGGCTGGCAGGGCGTGCTGCCCGCGAACGCCGAGCGGATGGCGACGACCGCGACCGAAATGCTCACCACCAACCTCGTCGACCCGCAGGAGATCTTCGCCCGGCTCGACCCGGCGCAGGTCGCCAAAGAGATCGAACAGCCGCTGCTGCGCGTGGTCGAGGACGTCACCCGCGAGGTGATGGAGACCTACCAGCCGCGGCTGTGGGAAATGCTGCCGTCCGGCGCGCAGCAACTGCTGCTGAAACGCGTGCAGGCAGAGGCGCCGCGGGCGATCACGAAGATCATGCGCGAGATTTCCCAGAACATCGAGGACGTGCTCGACCTCAAGCACATGGTCGTCACGAACCTGGTGCGCGACAAGGCTTTGCTCAACCGGCTGATCCGCGACATCTCGCGCCCGGAAATGCGGTTCATCGCGCGGTCGGGCATCTGGTTCGGGTTCATTCTCGGCTGCGTGCAGCTGCTCGTGTGGTCGCTGACGCGCTCGCCGATCGTGCTGCCGCTGTTCGGGCTCGCGATCGGCTGGCTGACCGACTGGCTCGCCCTCAAAATGATCTTCCTGCCGCGCGAGCCGAAGCGGTTCTTCGGCTTTTACAGCTGGCAGGGCGTGTTCCAGAAGCGCCGCGACGAGGTGGCCGCCGACTACGGCGACATGATCGCGCGCGAGATCATCACCGTGCCGAATCTGCTGGAAGCCGTGCTGCGCGGGCCGAAATCGGACCGGTTGTTCTCGCTGATCAGCCGCGAGGTGCAGAAGACGATCGACGCGCAGGCGAGCGTCGTGAAGCCGTTCGTCGCGATCGCGGTGGGCACGAAACGGTTCCAGGAAATGAAGCAGGTCGCCGCCGCGAAGGCCGCCGAGCGGGTGCCGGACACCATCCGGCACGCGGAGTCGTACGCGATCAACGCGCTCGACGTCCGCAACACGATCGTGGACCGGATGCGCCGGCTCAGCCCGCTCGAGTTCGAGCAGCTGCTGCGGCCCGCGTTCCGGCAGGACGAATGGAAGCTGATCGCGGTCGGCGCGGTGATCGGCGGGCTCGTCGGCGAGCTGCAGGCGTTGCTCCTCCTCGGGTGAGAGCGCACGCGATACGGTTTCCTTCCGGAGCGGGGAGGGAGACCCGGTGGACGCGGTGCTGGACGACTTCGCGCGGCACTGGCCGGTGTACGTCTCGATGCCGTTCGTCGCCGCGCTGATCGGCTACGTCACCAAGCGCGTCGCGATCGAGATGATGTTCCGCCCGCTCGAATTCGTCGGCATCCGGCCGTTCCTCGGCTGGCAGGGCGTGGTGCCGAAGCACGGCGGGCGGATGGCCGCGATCGCGACCGACCTGCTCACCGCGAACCTGCTCGACATCGAAGAGGTCTTCGCCCGCGTCGACCCGGTGATCATCACCCGCGAACTCGAGCAGCCGCTGCTGCGCGCGGTCGACGGGATCGCCCGCGACGTCCTCGAACAGCATCATCCGCGGCTGTGGGAGGTCATGCCCACGATCGCGCAGGAACTGCTGATCAAACAGGTGCAGGCCAGCACGCCGCAGCTGGTGCGGGAATTCCTGGACGAGGTCCGCGACAACCTGGACGAGGTCCTCGACGTCCGGCACATGACGGTCGAACGGCTCACTCGCGACCGCGCGCTGCTGGTCCGGCTGATCCGGGAGACGTCCCGGCCGGAGATGACGTTCATCGCGCGCGCCGGGATCGTCTTCGGCTTCGTGCTCGGTCTCGTTCAGGCTCTGGTGTGGGCTTTCACCCGGCAGCCGCTGGTGCTGCCGATCTTCGGCGGCGCGATCGGGCTGTTCACCGACTGGCTGGCGATCAAGATGATCTTCCTGCCGCGCGAGCCGGTGCGGCTGGGCCGGGTCATCCTGCAGGGCAAGTTCCAGCGGCGGCGGGCCGAGGTCGCCCGGCAGTACGGCGAACTGGTCGCCAGTGAGGTGCTGACCGTCCCGAATCTGCTCGACGCCCTGCTGCGCGGCCCGAAGTCGGACCGGCTCGTAGCGATGGTCGAACGCGCCGTCGGGCACGCGGTGGACGCGCAGGTCAGCGCCGCGAAACCGGTGGTCGCGCTCGCTGTCGGGGCGCAGCGGCTGCAGGAGATGAAGCACGCCGCGGCGCAGCGGGCGCTGGCGGAGATGCCGCTGACCGCGCGGTACGCCGAGGGGTACCTGACCGAGGCGATGGACGTCGCGAAAATGGTCGAGCAGCGGATGCTCGCGCTGACGCCGCTGGAGTTCGAAGGCCTGCTGCGGCCGGCGTTCCGGCAGGACGAGTGGAAGCTGATCGCGGTCGGCGGCGTGATCGGGTTCCTCGTCGGCGAGCTGCAAGTCCTCCTCATGCTCGGCTGACTTTTCGGCGGTTGTTCGCGCCGGGCTCACTCGAATTGACTAACCTCAGTGCCGTGTCCGAGCCACCGCAGCTGCCCGCAGTCCACGAGGCCTACCTGCCCCGCGAGCACGCGCTGCATCGCCCGCGGCACGGCAAGCGGCAGCTGACCGCGCTGGTCAGCGCCCTGTTGTTCTTCGTGACGCCGACCATGCTGTGGGTCGTCGGGGTCCGGCCGAGCGAGATCGAGAACCACAAGCTCGCCGGATTCCCCAACCTTGGCGAGGGGTTCAAGTTCTTCACCAACCTCCCCAAATGGGCGACGGACCAGCTGTCGTTCCGCGCGGGCGCGATCAACGCGGCGAACGGGATCAGCGAGGGCGTCTTCGGCGAGGCCGCACCGCTCGACCAGGGTTCGGCGTCGAGCAACGGCCCGATCCCGGCACCGCCGCTGCAGCAACCGGGCGCGCCGAACACCGGTCCGACGGTGCCGAGCGGGCCGGGTTCCAGCCAGGCCGGATACCGCAAGGTGGTTCAGGGCGCGGACGGCTGGCTGTACTACGGCTACGATTCCGAGGCGAAGTGCACGCCGACCCAGGACATCGACACCACGATGAAGCGGATCGACGAACTGCGCTCGGCCGTCGAGGCGTCCGGCCGGAAGTTCGTGTTCGTGGTGACGCCGGACAAGACGACGATGGTGCCGCAGTTCCTGCCCGCGAGCTATCCGGGCAAGGAGTGTTCGCAGGCCGCTTCGCCGAACGACTGGTACAAGATCACCACCGAAGGCCACTCGCTCGACCTGCGCCCGCAACTCGCCGCCGAAGCGGCCAAGGTCGGGCACCCGATCTACGCCCCGAACGACACGCACTGGCGCGACGAAGGCGGCCTCGTCCTGACGCGCGCGCTCGCCGAGACGCTCAAGCCTGGCTCCACGAACAGCTGGCTGAGCGCCCCGGACGGCCAGTACGACGCGGTCGCGGACCTGCCGCTGCTGCTCGGCCAAACCGGCGTCAAGACGAACACCCGGTACAACCTGCGCCCGGACGGCGTCACCGACCGCGCGGGAGAATTCGTCGGAAGCATCGACCAGCCGGTGCACCGCTCGGCCCCGCCGATCGTCGGCACGATCGACCAGCCGACCCTCGTCTACGGCGACTCGTTCAGCCTCGCGTCGTCGCGGTACCTGGAGGCGGCGTTCACGAATCTCACGTATTTGGCGTATTCGACGGACAAGACGCCGCAGTCGCAGGCGGTGGACCAGTTCGTGAACTCGCACGTGGTGGTGCTGCAGGCGGTGGAGCGGAACGTCGCTGGCGGGTTGGTGCCGTTTACTGATGAGGGCTTTATTTCGGCGGTGAAGACGGCGTTGGCGCAGCATCCGATCCGGTAGTGATCGGGTGGTTTTGGCGGTGGGCAAGGAGATCGGCCAGGTGCTGATCGCTCCACTCGCGCATGGCGTCGATGACGGGCAGGAGGCTGCGGCCCAGGTCGGTCAGTTCGTAGGTGACGTGGGGCGGATTGGCCTGGTGGTCGGTGCGGGTGAGAAGACCGTCGCGGACCATGTCGCGCAGGGTTTCGGTCAGGACTTTGGCGCTGCTGAGGCCCAAGGTTTGCCGGAGATGGCCGAACCGCCGCGGGCCGTCCAGCAACGCGACGACGACCATTCCGGTCCACTTCCCGCCCACGTGGAAAGGGAAGGCCGCCATCGGGCACGCCGGATCCATCCGCGCGCTGACCTGGGCATCGGCAGACATCTCCGGCGGCCTCCGGTTTCGTTGAAGTAACCAGTTTTCCGACGATACGTTCGCGTACATGGTGCCTGATGAGCGAGACAATCCGGTCGTGGTTTTCGGCGCTGGCGGGCGGGCCGGGCTCGCCGTAGTTGCCGAGGCGCTGCGCCGCGGACGCCCAGTGCTCGGAGTGGTTCGCGACCCCAGCCGACACGAAAAGCTGGCCGCCCTCGGGAAGGGTGTCACTGTCGTCGCGGGCGACCTGACCGACTCTGACAGCGTCGCGGCTGCGTTGGCCGGCGAGCCTGGCGAGTTCGCGGCGCTGGTGAATGCGGTGGCGCCGTTTCCCGGCCCGCCTGAGTCGTTCGAAGGCTTCGACCCCGGGCACTACGTGCGTTTGGCCGAGAACCTGGTTCAGGCCGCGCGGGGGTCCCGGATGATCGAAATCGGTCTCGCCGCGACTCTTCGTACCGGCAACGGCCGCGTGTTCGAGGACGCCTCGGTCTTTCCCGCTTTCTTGCGTCCCTTCGCGGAAGCCCGGATGAAGAGTCTGGCCGCCTGGCGAGAACAACCCGCCGCGGTGGACTGGCTGGTCGTCACGCCACCACCCGAGTTGTCGCTTGAAGCACCGACGACCGGCGAGTACCAGATTGCGGGCGACGTGCTCGACTCCCAGGCAGCGGCAATCCCGTTGTCCTACGCGGATCTGGCGACAGCCGTCCTCGACCAGATCGACCAGCCGACGATGTCTCGCCAGCAGGTGACCGTCTACCGCTAACCGACCGGAACCGGAGCCGCTTCCACCGGGCTAGTCCGCACCCCGCGCCGACGGTCGCGGACCCACGCGATCACCCGGCACACCAGATAAATCAAGAACGAAATCGAAGTCACGAACGCGCTCACCGGCAACCCCGGCGCGAGCGACAGCACGATCCCGCCCAGTGCGGCGATCTCGGCGAACACCACGGACAGCACCGTCGCGCGCAACGGGCTCGCCGTCACCCGGGCAGCGGCCGCGGCGGGGGTCACCATCAGGGCGACCACCAAGAGCGACCCGACCACCTGCACGCTCAGCGCCGTCGCGACGCCGACCAACAGGGAAAACAGCACCGTCAAAGTCTTGACCGGGACCCCGCGTGCCTCGGCTACCGCGCGGTCGACGCTGGCGAACAGCAGCGGACGGTAGATCAGCGCGAGCACCGCCAAGACCGCGGCGGCGGCGATCGCCAAGGCGGTCAGGTTCGTGCTGTCCACGGTGATGATCTGGCCAGTCAGGATCCCGAATTTGTTCGCTGACCGTCCTTTGTAGAACGACAGCAGCAGAACGCCCATGCCCAGCCCGAAGGACAGGATCACGCCGATGACCGAATCGCGATCCGAGTCGCGGATTCCCAGGATTCCCAGCAGCAGCGCGGCAGCCACCGCACCGGCGAGCGCGCCGTATTCCACGCCGACGCCCAGCAGCAGCGCGCCGGCGGCGCCGGTGAAGGCCAGTTCGGACGTGCCGTGTACCGCGAAGGACATGCGGCGCATCACGATCAGCGGGCCGAGCACCCCGGCCAGCAAGCCGAGCACCGCGGCGGCGATCAGCGCGATCCGGACGCTGTCCAGTTCCGCGATCAGCTCCCACGTCTTGGCGAAGTCGAACATGCCGTCCAAGGCTCAGCCCACTGCTTCCTGCTCGTGGTGATGCGGTTCGTCCTCGCACAGCGCGCTTTGCGCACCCGCGATGTGAATCTGCCCGCCGACGCGCAGCACCTCGATCTTCGTCCCGTACAGATCCGACAGCGTCTCCGAGGTCATCACCTCGTCCGGCTTGCCGATCCGGAACTGGCCGTTCACCAGGTACAGCACGCGGTCGACGAACTGCAGGACCGGGTTGATCTCGTGCGTCACGAACAGCACCGCGGACCCGGCTTCGCGGCGTCGCGCGTCGATCAGTTCGCTGACCGCGCGCTGGTGCGCCAGGTCCAGCGACAGCAGCGGTTCGTCGCACAGCAGCACCGTCGGGTCGCCGACCAGCGCCTGCGCTACCCGAAGGCGTTGCTGCTCGCCTCCGGACAAGCGGCCGACCGGCTGTTTCGCGTAGCGCGTGCCGCCGACCGATTCGATCACCGACGCGACGCGGCGCTTCCGGGCGCGCATTCCGGCCAGGCCAGGGCCCCAGCGGTGACCGTCCAGTCCTAAACCGACGAGGTCGACGCCGCGCAGCGTGAGCGAATCGTCGATCGCTCGCTGCTGCGGGATGTAGCCGACCTTGCGGTTCGCGCCTCCCGGACGGCCGCCCGCGATTTCCACCGTGCCCGCCGACAGCGACTGCATGCCCAGCAACGCCTTGAGGAAGCTGCTTTTGCCGGAACCGTTCGGGCCGAGGACGGCCAGGAATTCGCCCGGCTCGACGTCCAGGTCCAAACCGGACCAGAGGGTGCGGTCGCCGAAGGCGAGCCCGGCCCCGCGCACGCGGACCGCGGGGCCGGCTTCCGGAAGCTGGACGGACATCAGCTGTTCAGAGCCCCCGACAGCGCGTCCACATCCTTGGTCATCCAGTCAATGTAGCCCGTGACGTTCGCCGGGAGCGTCTCGGATACGTCGACCACCGCGACCCCGGACGCCTTCGCGTCGGCGACGGCCTGCTTGGTCAGCGGGGTGACCGTCTGCACGTTGTTGACCAGCGCCTTCACCTGCTTTTCCTTGATCAGCTTGGTGAACTCGGAGACCGCCGCGGCGGGCACGTCGGTCTCGTTCTCGATCGCGTCGGAAAACGCCTTCGGGGTGGCGTCGGCGATGTTCGCGGTCTTCAGCAGGTAGTGCGCGACCGGTTCGGTGACGACGACCTTCGTGTTCGGGTGCGCGGTGCCGAGCGCGCCCGCCTTCTTGATCAGGCCGTCGAGCTGGCCCTTGAAGGTCTTGGCGTTGTCCTCGAACGCCTGCTTCGACGCGGGCTGGATCTCGCCGAGCGCGGCCGCGACCTGGTCGGCGACCTTCTCGACGCCCGGCAGGTCGTACCAGACGTGCTCGTTCTCCTCGCCCGGCTTGGCGATGTCGTAGGCGACCAGTTTCTTCGCCGAAGCCGCCTCTCCGGACAGCTTGGTGAAGAACTCGTCGTAGCCGCCGCCGTTGGCCAGGGTCAGCTGCGCCTTCTTGGCGGCGAGCGCGTCGTCGGCGGTGGATTCGTACGAGTGCGGGTCGGCGGAGGGATCGTGAATGATCGACGTGACCTGCACTTTGTCGCCGCCGATGGCGGACGCGACGCTGCCCCAGACATCGGTGGAGGCGACGACCTTCACCTGATCGCCCGTTCCCCCTCCCGCCCCGGAACCGGTCGAGGACGTGCTGGAGCACGCGCCGAGCGCGAACACAGCCAGAGCCGACGCGGCGGCGAGAACGCTCGTGGTGCGGCGGGAAGTCATCGGGCACTCCTGGGTCGAACTGCTAATGGAAACCGTTGTCAGATTCACTTTACCCCATCCGAACGGCGAGCCTCACTCCACCGGGTGGCCGTACCCGCTCTTGATCACCGAGAGGATCGAGACGCTCACCACAGGGGTGTCGCTTCTGGAAAACGATCTGAACCGTTACGGTTTGCGGATGGGCCGTCCTATTCGCACCCGGAGGCAGGCGACATTGGCGTCGCTCGCGGCGGAACTCGGGGTGTCCAGGACCACCGTGTCCAACGCCTACAACCGCCCGGATCAGCTCTCCCCGGAACTGCGCCGCAGGGTGCTCGAGACCGCACGACGGCTCGGCTACCCCGGCCCGGACCCGGTCGCGCGCTCGCTGCGCACCCGCAAGGCGGGCGCGGTCGGGCTGCTGCTGACCGAGAACCTCTCCTACGCCTTCCGCGACCCGGCCGCCGTCGGCGTGCTCGAAGGGCTCGCGCTGGCCTGCGAGGACGCGGGCGTCGGCCTGCATCTCGTGCCGGCCAGCCCCGGTCGCGAGGACCTCGCCGCGGTGCACCGCGCGGGCGTGGACGGGTTCGTCGTGTACTCGGTGCCGGACGACGACCCGCATCTCGCGGCCGTCCTGGAACGGCCCGTGCCGACGGTGATCATCGACCAGCCCCGCATCGAGGGCGTGGATCGCGTCGGCCCGGACGACGCGGCCGCCGTCACGCAGCTCGCCGACCATCTGGTGGCGCTCGGCCACCGGCAGATCGGCGTCCTCTGCATGCGGCTCGGCCGCGAGCGCAACGACGATTTCGTGACCTCCGAACGCCAGAGCGGCGCGCACTTCCACGTGCAGCGCACCCGGCTGGAGGCGCTGGCGACGGCGTTTTCCTCGGCTGGCGTCGACTGGGCGACCGTGCCGGTGGTCGAGCGTTTTGACCACACGGTGGACGACGGCGCCTCGGCCGCGCGTCAGCTGCTGGACGCGTATCCGCAGGTCACCGCCCTAGTCTGCACCTCGGACATTCTCGCGCTCGGTGCGCTGGCCGAGGCCGCGCGACGCGGGCTGCGGGTGCCGCTCGACCTCACGGTGACCGGTTTCGACGGCATCGCCGAGGCGGAGCGCTCGGGGCTCACGACGGTGCATCAGCCGGTGCTGGAGAAGGGCAAGGTGGCCGGACGGCTGCTGCTCAGCTCGGCCGAGCGGGTCGGGCCCAAGGTCATCACGCTGCCGACCGAACTGCGGGTCGGCCGCACGTCGGCGCCGCCGCGGACGGTCGAGGAGCCCTGGTTCGGCGGGTGAGTCGTGAGTGGCAATCGCGGTTAGAACCGTGATCAGCACTCACGAGCACCCCCAGCCTTTGCCGTGATTTCGGGCCCACCGCATTGTGTGCGCGCCCTCGGGCCGGTTCCATGGAAAGAACCGCCCGCGTCCGCGGGGAAGCGCAGGCCGAAAGGTGCCCCATGACCTCCATCGACGTGCTGCTCAAGCGTAATCAGGAGATCGGGAACATCGTCCCCGGCGACCGGTCCTCCCCCAAGCCGTCGCTGCAGGTGTCGATCCTGACCTGCATGGACGCGCGGATCCGAGTGTTCGAGATCTTCGGCCTGCTCCAGGGCGAGGCGCACGTGCTGCGCAACGCGGGCGGTGTGGTCACTGACGACATGATCCGCTCGCTCGCGCTCAGCCAGCGCAAGCTCGGCACCCGCGAGGTGCTGATCGTCCAGCACACCGACTGCGGCCTCTCCACGGTCACCGAGGACGAGTTCAAGGACGAGCTGGAGTCCGCGACCGGCCTGCGGCCGACCTGGGCGGTCGAGGCGTTCCGCAAGGTCGAGGACAGCGTGCGCACCTCGGTGGAGCGCGCCCGGCGCAGCGACTTCCTCCTGCACAACGACAACGTGCGCGGATTCGTCTACGACGTGAAGGCCGGGAGCCTGACCGAGGTCAAGTAAGAGCCGTCGTATTCAATGGCGGGGTGGCAGTAGACACCGACGTTCTGATCGATTGGTTCGCCGAGGTGGGCCGCGACCTGCCGTGGCGGGAGCCGGACTGCTCGGCGTGGGGCGTGCTGGTCAGCGAAATCATGCTGCAGCAGACGCCGGTCTCGCGCGTCCAGCCGATCTGGCTGGAGTGGATGGCCCGCTGGCCGGTGCCCTCAGCGCTGGCCGCCGAGACCACCGGCGAGGTCGTGCGCGCGTGGGGCAAGCTCGGCTACCCGCGTCGCGCGCTTCGGCTGCATGCCGCCGCCACTGTCATCGCGCAGGAGCACGGCGACGTCGTTCCGTCCGATGTGGACACTCTGCTCGCGCTGCCCGGCATCGGCGCGTACACGGCGCGCGCGGTGGCGGCGTTCGCGTACGGCAAGCGTGCACCGGTGGTGGACACGAACGTCCGACGGGTGGTCGCGCGCGCTGTGCATGGCGCCGGTGACGCTGGCCCGGCGTCGAATACCCGTGACATGGCAGACGTCGAGGCGTTGTTGCCCGCTGAAGACGCGCCCGCGGCGAAGCTGTCCGCGGCGTTGATGGAACTGGGCGCGCTGATCTGCACCGCCCGGTCGCCGAAGTGCGCGGACTGCCCGATTTACGCCGAATGCGCCTGGCAGCACAACGGCCGTCCCGAATACGCCGGTCCGGCCAAGCCGGTGCAGAAGTTCGCCGGAACCGACCGGCAGGTGCGCGGGCTGCTGCTGGACGTCCTGCGCGGCAGCGAGGGACCGGTCGAGAAGGCTCGGCTGGACCTCGTGTGGCACGAATCCGGCCAGCGCGACCGGTGCCTGGATTCGCTGCTTGTGGACGGTCTGCTGGAGCAAACCCCCGACGGGCTCTTCGCGCTTCCCGGGGAACACTGACGCACTACGACGAAAGTCGGCAAAAAGTTGTCCCCTCCGGGGCGCCGGGTTAGCTTTCCCCCGTCGCACTTCCGGGCTGAGGAGTTCCGCATGGGGGAAGCAACGCGTCGTGCCGTCTTGAAGGGCGGCCTCACCGTCACCGCCGTGGGCGCTTTGGGGTTCGCCACGGCGAGATCCGCGGCCGCCGTCACCACGCCGACCATCCATTCGACGGCCGAGTGGAACGCCCGGCCGCCGTCGGGCGCGATCGTGGTGGAGAACCACAAGCCGACGTACATCGTGGTGCACCACACCGTCGATCCCGGCAACAACACCGACTACTCGCTGGCGCACGCGCTGCAGATCTCGCGGGACATCCAGAACTTCCACATGGACACCCGCGGCTGGATCGACACCGGCCAGCAGTTCACGAACAGCCGCGGCGGCTTCGTCACCGAGGGGCGGCACCGCAGCCTCGAAATCCTGCGCGGCGGGACGCAGCACGTGCAGGGCGCGAACGTCGCCAACCACAACAGCGAATGCCTCGGCATCGAGAACGAGGGCCTCTACAGCACGGTCGACGTGCCGGTCGCGCTGTGGAATTCGCTCGTGCAGCTGATCGCCTACATCGCGCACCAATACGGCATCACCCCCGAGTTCATCAAGGGCCACCGCGATTTCAACTCGACCGAGTGCTGCGGCCAGGTGCTCTACGACCGGCTTCCGGAGCTGCGCAAGGCGGTCGGGCAGCAGCTCGGCCTGTCCGTCGCTCGGCTCGACGCGCCGGAATGGCCGCTGCTCAAGCCGGGCGACACCGGACCGCGGGTGATGACCGCGCAACGGTTCCTGCGCGCGGCCGGGTTCGGCGTGCCGACCGACGGCGTGTTCGGCAAGGCGACCGCCGACGCGGTGTCCTCGTTGGCCGCTGAGCACGGACTTTCCCGCGACAGCTGCACCGCGGCCCGGGCCAGCGACGAGTCCGCCTACCTCGGCTCGGACGTCTGGCCGTTGATCGTGCCGGCAGACCGCTCGACCGCCGCGTGGCGCACCGAGCTGGCCCGCTGACCGGGGACGCCTCACGTGTGCCAGCGAGGGCGGCACACGTGGGGCGTCACAGGCCGGACAGGAACGCTTCCACCGCGCCGCGATACGTCTCGGGAGCCTCGGCGTGCGGCAGATGCGCCGAACCGGACACGATCAGGTGCTTCGCGCCGGGCACCCGCGCTGCGACCTCGGCTTGCTGACCGGCGGGCATCGCGGTGTGCTCGCCCTCGACCAGCAGCAGCGGACAGCGGATACCGTCCACAATGGACCAGTAGTCCCGGCGGCCCCATTCGGCGGCGATCTCGTACAGGTTCTCCAGGTCGGCGATCAGGTGATAGCCGTCTTCGCGTTCCTCGACGCATTCGGTGAAGTAGTCGCCCGCGGTGCCGAAGAACTCGCGCACATGGGCCAGCGATTCGAACGGCACCGGCCAGCTCTCGAAGTAGCCCCGCCAGGTCTCGACGGTGCGTCCGCGCTGGTCCGGGGCGAAATCCTCGCTGACCACCGCGCGCACCAGCTCCGGGTATTTCGCCGCGGTGGCCCACGCGTGCAGCCCGCCCATCGAATGCCCGATCAGCACCGACGGCCCGAGGTCGGCCAGCACGTCCGCGACATCCTCGGCGAACCGCTCGGTCGTCCACGGCCCGGTGTGCGGCGCACGGCCGTGACCACGGGCGTCGAGAGCATGCACGCGGCCGTATCGCTTGAGCCATTGCGCGACCGGCCACCAGGTGCGGGCGCGGCCCATCAGCCCGTGCAGCAGCAGGATCGACACGCCGTGGCGTTCGTCGCCGCCGAAGTCAATCAGGCCTGGTCGCATTACTCCTCCTGGGTTTTCACCGCTACTTCATCACAAACCTGCCCCTAGGGTGAAGGAATGCGCAGCCGCCCGACCGCCGTCCTCGCCCTCATCGGCGTGCTTGCGCTGTCCGCGTGCAGCCCTGCCGAACCCGCCGCCGCTCCACCGCCGCCGATGCATCCGGCACCGGGCGCGAACAGCGCGGGCGATCCGTACTTTCCCGACGACGGCAACGGCGGATACGACGCCCTCGACTATCACGTTGATGTCAGCTACGACCCGCCGAGCGGCCGCCTCGACGGCGACACCACGGTCTCCGCGAAAGCCACCCAAGACCTCAGCCGCTTCGGCCTCGATCTGCGCGGACTGGACGTCGCCGCGGTGGAGATCGACGGCAAACCGGCTAAATACAGCCGGGAAAAGAACAAACTGGTCGTAACTCCGGCCGAACCGCTGCGGTCGGGTTCGACGTTCCGGACGCGCGTGCGCTATTCGGGTATTCCGGCGAAAACCCCGCACGACGGCGGATCGGAAAACGGCTGGGCCCGCTCCGAGGACGGCGGCGCGTATTTGGTCGGCGAGCCGCATTCCGCGTCGTTCTGGTACCCGGTCAACGAAACCCCGCGCGACAAGGCGACGTTCACGCTGACCGCGCACGTGCCCACCGGCTGGACGGTGCTGTCCAACGGCCGCGAGCAGGGCACCAGCGCCAAGGACGGCAAGACCACCACGACGTGGGCCGATCCGAATCCGGTGGCCAGCTACCTGACGACGATCGCGATCGACAAGTTCACCGTGCAGCGCTCCACGCTCCCGGACGGCACGCCGGTCGTTTCCGGCTACGCACCCGGCGCCGAACCCCGCGAGGCCACCGGCGACCGGCTGCCGGAGGTGCTCTCGTTCCTGGAAAGCAAGTTCGGCAAATACCCGCAAAGCGCGGCCGGCGGGATCTACCTCGACGAGAACATCCACTTCTCCCTGGAAACGCAAACCCGTCCCAATTATGCGAAATGGGCGGAAATCCTGACCATGGTGCACGAGAACGCACACCAGTGGTTCGGTGATTCGGTGTCGCTCAACTCGTGGGCGGACATCTGCCTGAACGAATGCTTCGCGTCGTACGCACAGTGGATGTGGGGCGAACGCGAGGGCCAGAACCTGGACGACCGTTATCGCGCGGCCGTCGAAATCACCAAGGGCAGCACGGATTTCTGGGGACAGAAGCTCGTCGACATGGGGCCGGAGCACCTGTTCGAGGGTGCGTACGACAAGGGCATCCTCGCCGTGCACGCGCTGCGCCGGGAACTGGGAGAGCCCGGATTCGAGAAGGTGCTGCACGAGTGGGTGGGGCAGCATCGCAACGGGAACGCGACTTGGGCGGACTTCGAGAAGCTGGTGTCGAAGGTCGCTGGGCGCGATTTAAGCGGGTTTCTCAACGACTGGTTCCACGGGACTAAGGTGCCGTCGGATGCTGATCTTTACCCGGGCGCGTTGCGGCCTTGACTGCCGAGCAACGACCTGGTCAGGCTGCTGCGCGCGTCGTTCATCTCGGCTAAGGCATTGCCGAGTTCGGTGTCGCTGACCCGCACTGGCTCTTCGGGCCTGAGCGCCAACGCGTGGAGCGACGCCCGGCGAAGCAGTTCCTTCATGAAGGACGCCGTGACACCGTCTGTCGCCTCGACCACTGGGGCGAGGTCAGCCGTCAGCTCCAGGCCGCGGGAGTACAAGCGCAGCAACGCTTCCCGGCCAGCCGCGTCCGGCAGCGGCACCTCGACCGCCAAGTCGACCCGTCCGGGACGGTCTGCCAGCGCTTTCTCCAGACTGCTCGCCCGGTTGGTGGTGAGCAGGAAGGTGACGTCCGCGTCGCCGCCGACGCCGTCCATCGCGTCGAGCAGGCTGAACAGCAGCGGCGTCGGGCCATGTGCGAGGTCGCGGTCCTCGGCAATCAGGTCGACGTCCTCCAGCACCATGATGCTCGGCTGCAACCGCCGCGCCAGGGAAGCGGCTTGCGAGATGAACCGCATCGCGGCGCCGGTCAGGATCACGACCGTGCAGTCCGGGAGCTGACCCATCAGATATCGCACGGTGTGCGTTTTTCCAGTGCCGGGCGCGCCGTGCAGAAGGAGGCCGCGCTTCAGGTGCTGCCCCGCCGCAGCCAGACGCGCGCCGTGTTCGGCGATGCCCATGGTGTGCCGCTCGATCGCTTCGAGGACGCCATCCGGCAGCACCACGTCTTCTTTGCGCAGCTCCGGCCGCGGCAAAAAGGTAACCAGCTCGTTGTTGCGGTGCTCGCTCAGGCCGAACGCGATCACCTGGCCGCGCAGCACGTCGTGCTCGGTCATCAGCGCTTCAATGCGATCCCGGGTCTCGGTGGCCGCCCGCCGGTCCTCGGCGATCACCTCGAGGCGGCAGTTCACCTGCCCGTACTGCGGGGCCGCGCCGCGTACGCCGATCAACACTTGGGAACCGTCCGGTGCGACCGTGCCGACCAGCCCGAGCTGGACGACGTCCGCCGCTTCGTCCGGGCCGATCGCGACCGTCGCGTAGTCCACCGCGCCCAGCTCGTAGTGGCCGTGCTGTTTGGCCGTGACCAGCATGCCGACCAGGTCCTCGTGGCCGCGCAGACCACCCGCGATGCCGAACCAGTCGGTGCCGATCCCGTGCTCGGCCAGGTACGCGTCGACCCCAGCCTGGATGGTCGCGTGTTCCCAGTCCTCGAAATTGCGCGTGACCACCAACGCCTGCGCAAGCGGCACGCCGAGGTGCCCAGTGACGCGGTCGATCAGCTCATTCCCGTTGCCCGATCCGGCCGACTCGGCCGCGGCTTTCACCAGGCGCTGCAGGTTACGGGCCAATTCGGTGCCAAAGACTTCGTCGTCCCCCATGTGAGCAGAGTGGCACGAACCGCGAACCCAGGCCAGCCAGAACGCGAGCGATCAGGAGATCAAGCGCGCGTACCGCAAGCTGGCCCGTGAGCTGCACCCCGACGTGAACCCGTCGGAGGACGCCCAGCA